>JAAZEZ010000024.1 GCA_012511975.1 Bacteroidales bacterium
AAATGTGCCAGTAATCACAGCAAAGCACTCTGGTCAGAAGCTGTGATGTTCGAGAGTCACCGTCCATCTTGATAAGGCGTATTTCTTTTAGCGGAACACCCGAACAGAGCAGTACGCTTGCAACATTATCTGTGGCACCTATACAATAATCGGATATGATATGCGCATCAGGGAGTGAGGGGATTATCGCTACGGGGACAATTCCGACATCACTACGGTCAAAAAGCAGATTCTCAGCTGACTCAGCGGGAGAACAAAAATCCATTACAATTTCGTCCACAATCGGAGAGTTCTCCGGACCATAGATAAAAGGAATTGTATTGAGATATTTTATCGCTGAAATTCTGACCATTTTGCAAAAGTAATAAAATTATCTGGTTTTAATTCTGAAAAGCCACATTCCAAAGAAAGTGAGCAGACCGTTGACAATCAGCAATGTAAATCCCAGGTCAAATCCGAAGAATCTCTTGCCAAGTGTATTGACAACAAAGCAAATCACGGGAGCTGCAATTGCAATCCATGGCACTGCATGGTCACGCACCTTATATTTTGTCAAAATGCCAAAGAAAAATATACCCAAAAGAGGACCGTATGTGTAGGAGGCAAGTTTATAAACAAGATTGATCACAGCATCATTGCTTACAAGATAGAGCACCACGATAATTAAAAGGAAAACGAATCCCACTCCTGCGTGCACCAGTTTACGTATCTTCTCCTTACGTACCTCTGAAATATCTGTACGGGTCTTGAATTTCAGAAAATCCACGCAGAAAGAGGTTGTGAGCGAAGTCATCGCTGCTCCTGCGCTTGGGTAGGATGCAGAAACAAGGCCGATAAGGAAGAATATGCCGGCTCCTATACCAAAATACTGACTTGCAATTGTCGGGAAAAGTTCGTCTGTTTTAGTAATGCCGAGTGCCTCAAAACCGCCCAAATGCTGTGCATAAACGCATAAGAGGGCACCCATTAGCAGGAAAAAGTAGTTTACCACAACTATGATAATAGATGTGGTATACATATTTTTCTGGGCTGCCTTAATATCCTTGCAAGCGAGATTTTTCTGCATCATAGCCTGGTCGAGACCTGTCATTGCTATTGTCACGAAAATACCGGATGTAAACTGCTTTACGGCATTGGTGCCGTGACTCCAGTCCCAGTCAAACCAAGTGGTGAAAGGGCGACCATAACCCACAACACCTGAATTAGTATTGATAGTATCGGTCACGTTCGAAAACAATTCTCCGAAGGTCAAGCCCATATTTTTACATATATAATAAATTGTCAAACCCACAGCAATCAACATGAATGTAGTTTGCAATACATCGGTCCAGATAATGGTCTTGACACCCCCTTTAAAGGTGTAAAAATAGAGCAGAACCAGAAATATAGCTGCAATGAGTATGAATACTGTCAGAGGTGAAGTTGCATCCACCATGCTCCGCGGAATAAAGGTAAAGAAGACCACAATTACCACGAAAATCCTGACCGCAGCCCCCAAAACACGGGAAACCATAAACACAGTGGTACCCGTCTTATGTGACCTGCTCCCGAACCTATCACCCAGATAGGTATAGATGGAAGTTAGATTCATCTTGTAATAAAGAGGAAGCAGCACTCTTGCTATTACAATGTAGCCCACTACAAATCCGAGCACAAGAGGCATATAGTAAAAATTTTGCACCCATACATTACCCGGAACCGAAATAAATGTTACTCCGGAAATGGATGCGCCTATCATACCATACGCTACAATAGGCCATGGAGCTTTTCGGTCACCGGAGAAAAACGAACTGGAACCCGCTTTTCTACTGGTCACCCATGAAATGATAAACAATAGTAAAGTATATGCGGCAAAGGCTACAAGAAAGAGTACAAAAGGAAATTCGTGTCTCATGATTGTCTTAAATCGTTAAGGTTTGAAAACTTGTCGGGTCTCTATGGAACGGCCCAGAGTCAGTTCATCTGTGTACTCCAGGTCGTCTCCGAATCCCACTCCACGGGCAATGGCAGTCACTGTCACCGGCAAAGAGGATATTTGTTTGTAGATATAAAAAGAAGTAGTCTCACCCTCCATACCTGTACTGAGGGCCAGCACCACTTCCTTAATACCATGTTCGCGGATTCTCTCCACTAACGGAGAAATCGCCAGGTCTCCCGGCCCTATGCCATCCATAGGAGAGATGATGCCTCCCAGAATATGATAGAGTCCATTGTAACATCCGGTGTTTTCTATGCTGATAACATCACGAAGCGACTCCACGACACATACGATAGTTCGATCACGGTGCTTGTCGGAGCAATAGGGGCAGACACCGTCATCTGATATCATCCGGCAGACCGGGCAATAGCATATCTGACTTTTGAGAGATATGAAAGATTCCGAAAAGCGTGTAACATTCTCTATAGGTTGTCTGAGCAGGTGCAGTGCCAATCTGAGGGCAGTCTTACGACCTATCCCGGGAAGAGAAGCGAACTGCTCTACCGCATCGTCCAGAAGTTTGGAAGAATAGTTACCCTTATACATTCATTATCCCTGTTTTGAGGCAAGATAGGCATCAACAGCCTTCCTCACCGAACCATGTTTAAGAAGAAGTGATTGCGCAAATTCGTAGTCTTCAATCCTGGTCTCATCCATAATCATCCTTGTACCTCGATCAACAAGCTTCGCATTAGAGAGCTGCATATCTACCATCTTGTTGCCCTTCACATGGCCCATACGGATCATTACGGAAGTTGAGATCATATTGAGGATAAGTTTCTGGGCAGTACCGGCTTTCATACGGGTACTCCCTGTCACAAACTCAGGACCTACGACAGCTACTATAGGGATCTCGGCCTCTTCAGATACTGGAGCACCGGGATTGCATGTTATACAGGCGGTCAGAAGACCTCTGCTGCGGGCTTCCCGGATAGCACCTATTACATAAGGAGTCGTTCCGGAAGCAGCAATGCCTATCACCACATCATTGACGGTAACTCCGTATGGCTGCATATCATCCCAACCGGCCTTAAAACTATCTTCCGCCGCCTCTACAGCAAAACGTATCGCCTTGTCTCCTCCGGCAATAAGTCCGATAAAGAGATCTAAGGGGGCTCCGTAGGTAGGTGGGATTTCTGATGCGTCAAGGATGCCTAAACGGCCACTTGTGCCGGCTCCGAGATAAAACACCCTGCCACCCTTTTTCATCCTTTCCACGATACCCTCTACTAGTCTCTCAATATTTGGAATGCAACTTTCGACTGCAATGGGTACTTTATGATCCTCACGGTTCATATTTTCCAATAACTCACGTGTCGGCATTTGTTCCAGATTGGTATAGTGGGACGACTGCTCGGTAACTCTCATCTTTTTATTTTCTCTTTTATTGTTCTTTGTGATACTGAATAAGACCGTCAATGGGACTCTTTAGCACCTTGCCCATCTTCATTCCGGCCGAAGTAACCGCCTTTTCGAGCAACTCCTTGTAGTAGAATGCAATCGAACCCACGAAGTTGACAGGATATTTGCGAAATTCGTAATGTATGATATTTCTCTTGAGAAATTCCTCAAAACTGTTCTTAATCAAAGATGCAATATGAGGATGGTTGCGGAATTCATAAATGAAGGGCGAGAATGAGGCCAAAAAGCGGCTGGGAAGCTGCTCACGATAGACCTTCTGTACTATAGCCGGATAATCGAGGTTATACCTCTTTATAAATTCCTCCTCAATAGGCTTGGGCAGAAGACCTTTGATGAAATCTGAAATGAGTCTTTTGCCAAGATAAGCACCCGAAGCCTCGTCTCCAAGAATAAACCCTCCTGCGCGAACATTTTTGACAATCTCTTCGCCGTCATAGAAACAGCTGTTGGATCCGGTACCTAAAATACAGGCAATACCGCTGTTGTGTCCGCAAAGGGCACGTGCCGCTGCCAATACGTCCGATGCTGTAAAACACTCGGACTCAGGGAACACGGTTTTAAAACATCTGTTGAGCTTTTCGCGAATTTCATCTCCTACAACTCCCGCTCCATAAAACCAGATCTTATCCACATCCTCTCCTGTGACATCCTTGCCTACAACTGGCAAAAGGTGCTCCTTGAAGATGGCTATAATGCGCTCATCCTCCATAAAACCGGGATTAATACCTTCGGTGGAAATTGATTTGACCTCACCGCTGTTGAAAATTGCTCTCCAGTCAACTTTGGTAGAGCCACTATCTGCTATCAGTTGCATATGTATAACAATATTTACGGTTGAAACAAAAGACAAAAGTAACCATAATAATCGAAACTCAAACAAAAAAAAGCCTTTGGCTAATAGATGAGTATACCCGCCATGGCAGCTAAAACCAGGAGAAGTATCGGATTGAACTTTTTCCAGATAGCGACAAAACTCACCGCAAATATCACTATACTCACCCAATCCACAAATGTCTCTCTATTGAGAAACATAAGTGCGGCGGCACCAATCATTCCGGTCATTACCGGCCTCATCCATGTAAGAGCGCTTTTGACGATATGATTATTGTGAAGTCGTCGGTAAAAGATAGTGATTGCCGTCATTATGGTCAGAGGTGGCAAACAGACTGCAAAGGTGGCCAAAAGTGAACCCCAGACATTACCTGTAACCGTATAACCCACATAAGTTGCACAATTGATGGCAATCGGCCCCGGCGTCATCTGTGAAATAGCCACGATATCAGTCAATTCCATCGCAGAGAGCCAATTATGTTTTACTACAATCTCATTCTGGATAAGCGAAATCATGGCATATCCGCCACCGAAACCAAAAAAGCCTATCTTCAGATAGGAAAGAAAGAGCTGCAGATAGATCATTGCTTCACCTCCCCTCTCTTTTTGCCGCTGATAGCGGCTGAAACACCAACTGCAGCACCCGCCAAAAGGAACCATATAGGCGAAATACCCGTCAGCCACACCACAACCGCCACACTAAGTGCCAAGGCAATGAAATACCATTTGAAACCCTTCATCATGGTGATGAAAGGAACAGCTATCATTGCAATAACCGCAGGTCTGATACCTTTGAATGCTGCCTCAACTATGGGATTTGTGCTGAATCCGCTCAAATATATAGCAATAAGCAGAATGATCACAAAAGGTGATATCGAGACACCGAGGACAGCTACCAGCGAGCCCCACCAGCCTTTCATTTTGTAGCCCACAAATACGGCAGTATTGAGAGCAAAAGGCCCCGGAGCCGACTGTGCAAGGGTAAATTGATTGTAAAAATCTTCTCTGTCAAACCATTTCTTTCGGTCGACAACCTCCCTCTCTATCATCGGTATCATGGCGTAGCCGCTACCGAATGTAAAGGTACCCAGTTTAAAGAAAGTCCAAAATAACTCCCAAAGCATAGCGGTCGCTTAGAATGGGATAAAATTCTTCTTGAGCTCTTCCATCTGTTCTGAGGTGAGTCCGGCAGGTACAAAACCCATAGCACGGGCACTCATATATATCTGTGCCGATTTGTTGAGAATATCGATTATATCAAATGCCTCAACCGGGTCCTTTCCCACTGCCAGCACACCATGCTTCTCCCAAAGAACTACATCATGAGAGCGCAACTGTTCAAGAGTGTTCTCTGCCAACTGCTGCGAACCAGGTAGTGCATATGGTACTATTCCCAGTCCTTTTGGACAAAAGATATAAGTCTCAGGGATCAGACTGCGCAATAGAGTACCCAGCACATCTTTTTCCAGAAAGGGTGCGTGGTGGGACATTGCTACAAGTTCTGTCGGATGTGTATGCATCACTGCCTTGCAGGGAGAGCCGCTTTGCAGAAAATAATTGTGTATGGCGAGATGTGAAGGGAGTTCGGAAGTAGGTCTGACCGGCCTCTCTGCTAAAATCACATAGTGGCGTCCGTCAGCGCAGATGCGTATCACCGCCATATTGGCCATAGGATCCGAAGCTACATCGCGCATACGCGTGCCTGTACCGGTCACCAGCAGCAATGATCCAGCAAGAGCAGGCACATCTACTCCCCCATCCAATTCCACCGAAAGCGGAGAAATACCTTCAAATAGCTTCTTATACTGTGATACGTTGCAAGAAATATTGCCTCCATTTCGTTCCGCCCAACCCTTCTCCCACAAATATCCCGCAGCCTCCGCCATCATACGGATAACACTGTTAAAATTCTTTTTCATGATAAACGATATTTTGTTCGTGTAAAGATAGGAAAAATCTGTTTGTATAATGAGATGGTTTTGGTAAAAAAACAGATAGTGACATTTTGTCTCTACCTTTATCGAACAATCACATCTATTATTAAGGCATTTTTATTCTCTAATTTAGAATTACTCTATTGTGGAATTAGAAAATTATGTTTAAATTTGCATAAAATAAGATTATGATTGTAGTAGATAGAAATAAATGTCCTCACGATCATCGTTGCCCCTTGATGGACATATGCCCCGAAGAGGCTATTTCACAAGGTGATGACGGATATCCTATTATTGATTATACTTTGTGCATAGAGTGTGGAATATGCATAAAAAGATGTCCGTTGAGGGCAATTAAACAATTGAACTAAGTAAGGCTGAATGCCTTGTGATATATGTAATTAATAACTAAAATAATAAATGATTATGGCTGCAAAATTTTTTAAATGTTCAATTTGTGGTAATGTTGTAGGAAAAGTTGTGGACTCAGGAGTTCCCGTATTTTGCTGCGGCAAACCAATGGAAAAGCTCGTTGCACATACTGAGGATGGCGGCGGTGAAAAACACGTCCCCGTAGTAACCAAGTTGGATGATTGTACAATTAAAGTAGAAGTAGGTAGTGTACCTCATCCTATGTTACCAGAACATCACATTGCCTTTATCTATTTGGAGACTGAGAATGGCGGAGCCCGTGTTAGCCTGCCCCACGATGGAAAACCCGAAGCGGAGTTCTGCACCTGCTCAGGAAAACCCGTTGCGGTTTATGAGTATTGCAACCTGCACGGACTTTGGAAAAAAGAATTGTAGGAGAAACAAAAAAAGGCAGCGTAACAACTGCATTAAAGGAGAATGAGGTGTTCGATTGAGCACCTCATTTGCTTTTATTATCCTATATCTTCAACTTCAACCCCATTTTTCCAAAAAGCCAGGTCAAAAGGAGGCAGAGGAGCGAGAAGCAGATACAACTGATGATCCCCACTATCCCCTGCTTCATCCACAAAGGGGTGGTTAAGCCGAAGATGGTCATGGCAATGTAGAGAAGATGAGGCATCAGATAACAGGTGAGGGTAGCGGTGCCGGCCGGCTTGAGGAAACTGAGCCATCCTGCCTTCCCTATAGAGACGAGCCACCCGAGGATAGCGTACATTCCCACGGCAATAGCCGATGAAACGAGCACCCAAGGGAGGGAACCACCGATTTTATCTATAATCCACCATTGGCGGGTTAGCCAAGTTGCCAGCAATAGCACGATGACCGCACCTATAGCAGCCAAAGCTTTAGTTGAAGCCTTTTTCCGGTCCAATTTCATTGACATAACCGAGAGCATAACTCCGCTCATCGTCAAGAGCTGTGTATGACCGTTGCCAATATGAAGTGCGTCAGCAAAATCAGCAAGGAAGTTGACTTTAGGCAGCCCGAAAAGCAGTCCGCTCTCTGAAGTAGAAATTCCCTCGCGAAGAGGTGTAAGAAGAATATTGACCAGTAGAAGGGCACCCCAGACAGCCAATATATATTTCAGACGGACGCGGGTAAAGATATAAGTCATCGCGCAGAAAAGATAACTCCATCCTATCAGCCCCAGAATACCCCACCATCGGGCACTTAGGTAGCCACCTGCTTTATCTTTGAAAATAAGTGCAAGGAATATCAACAGAGCCACTCCCGCAACCTCAAGCCATTTGTGCGACTTGTAATTCCAGATAAGAAAAAATGCCACCAGCAATAAAAGTTTGTAAACGGTATTTGGCAGGAGCGCATCTGGCGACATTCCGCTTTCGGTATTTACCAGGAAGACTCCCATCACTATCAATGCCAAGGATCTGTTTAAAATGTGACCTAAAGTGCTTATGGTGCTATTTCCCTTTGCATAACGCCTTTCCAGAGCGTAAGGAATGGACATTCCCACTACAAAGAGGAAACAGGGAAAAACGATATCGGAGAGGCCCAGAAAGTCCTCTCCTACCGCAGCATGTCCAAGCCAGCGAGGGTAAGACGTTATGCGCCAAAGGTCGTTAACAAAGACCATCAGCACCATAACCATTGCCCTAAGGAGATCTATGGCATGATTGCGTCGGGAGAAATATTGCTGCTCCATAATATGAGTGTCAAAATTGTAGATTCAAAGATACAAAAAAAGGGATGACTAAAAAGCCATCCCCTTGATGTAGCCCCAACGAGATTCGAACTCGTGTTTCAACCTTGAGAGAGTTGCGACCTAACCAACTAGTCGATAGGGCCATTTCTTAACGGACTGCAAAGATAGTTTTATTTTTGAAAATTCCAATATTTACTCCCCATTTTAACAAAAAACGGGCAGCCGTTGGCCGCCCGTACACAAATATTTCTTCTCTAATACTGCAATCAATTACCGAAATCATCATAGAGTATAGACTCAGGCTCTACTCCCAGACTGTCAAGAAGACCATTAACCGACTGAACCATCATCGGAGGACCACACATAAAGTAGAGGATATCCTCGGGAGCTTCGTGATCCTTGAGATAGGTCTCATAGAGGACGCTGTGGACAAATCCCGGGGTATAAGGAACTCCTGCCGCATCTGCCTCAGGGTCAGGACGGTCAAGAGCGAGATGAAACTTGAAGTTAGGGAATTCTTTTTCGAGAGCTTTATAGTCCTCAATATAGAAAGCCTCCTTTAGACTGCGGGCACCGTAGAAGAAATTAACTTTGCGGGTAGTCTTTTCAGTCTTAAACAGGTGCATTATGTGGCTGCGCATAGGAGCCATACCGGCACCACCTCCTATAAATACGAATTCCTGCTCCGCCGGAACATTATCGGGCACGAAGAATTCCCCGTAAGGACCTGAGACCATCACCTTGTCGCCGGGTTTGAGTGAAAAGATATAGGAAGAGCAGACGCCCGGATTGACATTTTCAAATTTACCGGTTTCGCGGTTGATAGGAGGAGTAGCGATACGCACATTGAGTTTAATAATATCACCCTCGGCGGGGTATGTGGCCATGGAGTAGGCTCTCAAAGTAGGAGTGGCATTAACCATCCTGAGATTAAACATGTCCATCTTTTCCCAATCTTCGCGATACCGATCCTCAATCTCAAAGTCGCTATAGTTGATTGTCATATCAGGAACATCCACCTGGATATAACCGCCGGAACGGAAGTTAAGATTCTCCCCTTCGGGAAGTTTAACGCAAAATTCCTTGATAAAGGTGGATACGTTACTATTGGAAATCACTTCGCACTCCCACTTCTTTACACTCAGTGTGGAGTCTGGAACTATAATCTTGAGATTATCCTTAACCTTGACCTGGCAACCGAGACGCCAGTTGTTCAATATCTGTTTACGGGTAAAGAAGCCCACCTCAGTGGGAAGGATGGCACCGCCTCCCTCAAGCACCTGGCACTTGCATTCACCGCAGGTGCCCTTTGCTCCGCAAGCAGAGGGGAGAAATATTTTCTCGTTGGCAAGAGTCGCGAGAAGAGAATCTCCCTGAGGAACAGCAATTTCTTTACTACCGTTATTTATATCAATAATGACGTTGCCCGAGGGAGTAAGCTTAGCCTTGATGTAGAGCAATAAAACTACAAGCGGCAGGATAAGCGCCAGAGAGGCAACTACTGTAA
>JAAZEZ010000025.1 GCA_012511975.1 Bacteroidales bacterium
GCATAATATGGGACAGAAAACTAACCCTATCAGCAATCGTATAGGCATTATCCGTGGCTGGGACTCCAACTGGTACGGTGACTATGCCAGCAGAATTCTCGAAGATGCAAAGATTCGTGAATATCTAAATACCCGTCTTGCAAAAGCAAGCTTATCAAAGATCGTTATCGAACGTACTTTGAAACTCATCACTGTTACCATCCACACCGCACGTCCGGGTGTCATCATCGGTAAGGGCGGCCAGGAAGTGGACAAGCTGAAAGAGGAATTAAAGAAAGTTTGTAACAAAGAGGTACAGATCAATATTTTTGAGGTGAAACGTCCCGAGGTTGATGCCAACATCGTTGCCAACAACATCGCCCGTCAGGTTGAAGGACGTGTTTCTTACCGCAGAGCAGTTAAAATGGCCATCGCATCTACAATGCGCGTAGGTGCTGAGGGTATCAAAGTGCTTATAAGCGGTCGCCTCGGAGGTGCTGAAATGGCAAGAAGCGAGCTCTATAAAGAGGGTCGTACTCCTCTCCACACTTTCCGTGCTGACATTGACTATGCTTTAGCAGAGGCACACACTAAAGTTGGTGTTCTCGGCATTAAAGTATGGATCTGCAACGGTGAGGTTTATGGAAAACGCGATCTATCACCTAACACGGGCATTTCTGCAAACGCAGCGTCAGCCCAGACACAGAGCCGCAGCGACCGTCGTGGTCGTGGCGGACGCGGTGGTGACCGTCGTGGTCGTGGCGGACGTACCCGTCAATCGAGGGATAGCGAATAACAAAGAGGCTCTATATCTAATATTAGAAAATACTCAATACCAGATAATCAGAACTCAAAACTAAAAATGGCCTCAGTGAGGCCATTTTTTATATCCGCTATTTATCCCTATTTTTGTTTAAATTTGTATTTATTAGGTAAGAAAGTGTATGAAATGGTTATTGATTTCAGCGATGACCGCTGCTATTCTGGCGCTGACAACCATTTACGCGGGAGCGCAGCAGAACGATACTCCGAACAAGGTGTTGACTCTGGAGGAGTGCCGCAATTTGGCACGCGAATCCATTGGAGACAGTCGCAACGCCACCCTTGTGCAAGAAGGGGCCAAAATACGTGAAAGCATACTCAAAAGAATAATACTCCCACAGGTCGCTACAGCCGGCTTGACTTCATACCAGACGCACACGCCTGATATGGGTGCTCTGGTCAATCACCAGATTGACTTTAAGCAACTTTCCAAATGGCAGTACGGAGGTTTCCTGCTTTTCGGGCAGACTATCTATGATGGCGGTGAATACCGAACCAAACGCTTACTTACGAACCTGACAAAAGAGGAAGAACTGCTCGATATTGAGCAGAAGGCCCTTCAGACGGAAAACATCGCTGACGAACTCTATTTCAATGCACTCCTTGCAGAAAAAAGTCTGGAAATCCTTAACATTGCCCACAATCGGCTCCAGAATGACCTGAAGAGCATCGAATCTCTTTTTTCCGAAGGCGTAATCTATCGTAAGGATGTAATGCTGATAGAAATGCAGCTGCTTGAAAGCAGCCACAGGATTTCCGGCCTTGAGATTGAAAGAGAGAAATGTCTCTCACTGCTCTCTACTCTCACCGGTAACGAAATAACTCCCGAAACCCGGCTTGAGATGCCATCTCGCTACATTATCGAGACCATAACCGAAGATCCTGCATTACGGCAAATCGACATCCGCAGTGAGCAGATTGATGCCGGTAGGCGGCTTTCACTCTCAAAGGTACTCCCCAGGGTTGAATTATATGCTCTCGGCCACTATGGCAAATGGGGCATGAATGTCTTTTCAGATGATCCGCTTCTCTCCGGATTGGCAGGGGTAGCCATAATAGTTCCTATATCGGACTGGCGCACGCACTACCGCAACAAAGCCCTCTCAATCAACGAAAAAAATCGTCTGGAGATCTCAAGAGCCAACCTTGAGCTGCAAACCGAACTTAAACGCACCGAAATTGAAAAGGAAATAGCAGCCTGCGAAAAACTGGAACTACAGGCCGCTGAAATGGCCTCAAAATATCGCGAACTGGCAGATGAACTGCGCTTAATGATGCAAAAGGGCGAGATCTCCGAGAATGAATATCTCACCGCACTCAATATGCAGACACAGGCCGAACTTGGCAGGGAATATCACCGAATTGAAAAAATCCGCAAAATTATTCTCAGCCATCGCATCTTTATTGACAACCTTGACTATTAACGACTATGAAACACTTCCCTATATTTTTAATTGTCGTGCTATTGCTCGCTTCCTGTAATCAGTATGACCAGCCTGACGGTTATGGCATTTTCCACAACCTGGAATGGACCATATCTGCGGATGCCGACGGCAAGGTGACCGACCTTAAAGCCGAAGAGGGTACTCTCCTCAGTCGCGGAGAGGTTGTAGGCCATATAGATACCACCATGCTGATGCTCCAACGCAACAACCTCATTTCGCAGATGGCCGCACTCAGGGCCACAATGCCCAAGGAGGCCATCCAAATAGAGGCTTATACCAGTGAAAAAGATGCATTGGTCAAAGAGCTCGAAAGGGTGCGCAATCTGGTGGCTTCCGGATCGCTGGACTCTAAAAAAATGGAGCAGACCGAAGACAAGATTTCTATCTTGGAGAGCAGGATAGAGGCTGCAAGGGCGCAACTTAAACAGCAGTCGGCTTCCGTACTGGCGCAAATAGAAGTACTCGCGTCCCAGAAACATTTGATTGATGAACAGATCAGACGCTGCACCATCTACTCTCCTGAAGATGGAATTGTAGTGACTAAATATCTCAACGAACACGAGTATGTACTCATCGGCCGCCCCATATTCAAGCTCGCCCGTACCGATAAAATGCTCTTCAAGTGCTGGCTAGACGGCGCAACTTTGACAAAGATCAAGTTGGGAGACAGCGTTACCGTTGTCACTGATGGTCCGGATGGTACTCTGATAAAGCATCAAGGAAATGTAAGCTACATTTCCGAGCACTCGGAGTACGCCCCCAACCACATACAAACTCGTGACAACCGCACCCGTCTGGTATATATGGTTAAGGTTGATGTACCCAATGACGGTACTTTGCGCGCCGGGCTCCCTGCAGAACTCCATTTATGATCCGTGCCGAGGGTATATCCAAGTGGTACGGTCGCTTCAGAGCGTTGTACGATCTCAGCTTCAGCGTGGAGAAAGGGATTATTGTTTCCATGATCGGAGCCAACGGAGCGGGCAAATCCACCCTTTTTGATATCATCACCACTCTCGACAGCGATTTCAAGGGAAAGATGCTGGTCGGTGGATATGACACCAGACGGCAGAAGAGTGAAATTCGCAAGCTCACCGGTTATGTGCCGGGTACCTTTTCGCTCTATAGCGATCTGACGGTTATGGAGAATGTGGATTTCTTTGCAAATGCCTATGGATGTGGCAGGGAGGCGCTCTACAAGATAACTCCTCGCATTTGGAATTCGCTCGAGCCATTTGCCGGATACCGCGCAAGTCAGCTTTCCGGAGGCATGAGGCAGAAGCTCTCCCTTTGTTGCGCCGCTGTTCACTCTCCCTCATTATTGCTGCTCGACGAACCCACTACAGGTATCGACCCTCTCTCGAGATGGGAACTCTGGCAGGAATTGCTGACTCTGAGGGAGCAAGGTATCACAATAGTGATGAGCACACACTATCTGGATGAAGCTGCTCGTGCGGATAAAGTGATGCTGCTGGATAAGGGCAAGCTCATCTCATACGACACACCGAAACATCTTACAGAAGGTGAGAAGAGTCTTGAAGATGTCTTTATCAAATTTTTGGAAAGTACGGATGAATAGAATCCTCACCATATCATCCCTTACAAAGCGCTTCGGCTCTCTTGTGGCCGTGCAAGACTTCTCATTAACCCTGGACAAAGGGGATGTTGTAGGGGTTTTCGGTGCCAATGGTGCCGGCAAAACCACTCTTATCAGGATGATTATTGGCCTCACAAAGCCCACTTCCGGTGAATTCACTATAGCAACAGGTTGTCGCATCGGCTATATGAGCCAATCATTTTCCCTTGTCGGAACTCTCACGGTAATGGAAAATTTTGAGTTTTACGGTGCTCTATACAATCTACCTCAGCAAGAATTTATTGATCAAAGAGATCGTTTTATTACTCATTTCAAGATGGAGGAATATCTTAATGTTCGCACTGATAGATTACCTGCCGGAAGAAAACAACTACTTGCCTTCTCCATCTCGCGACTCCACTCCCCTACTTTGCTGTTGCTAGACGAGCCCACTTCCGGACTGGATCTGCTCAATCGCAAACGCCTTTGGGAAGCAGTTCGCGAGGCTGCCGAGGAAGGAATAGCTATTATGGTGAGTACCCACTATCTTGACGAAGCATATTACTGTGACAAAATTGTTATGATGGAGCGCGGAGCCATCAAGGCTTACGGAGATCCTGTCAATTTGGCCAATAAAGCTGGAGGTAACCTTATCAACCTATTCTTGGAGGAGATGAGATGAGAGGTATTTGGACAGTAGCACGCAAGGAGTTGTCGCACATCTTAAGGGATAAGGTGAGCGGTCTTATCCTGTTTGTTCTTCCGGCACTCTTTTTCATCTCCATAGGATTTGCCATTTCAGTAGACATAGAGCGCATTGACCTTGCGATTGCCAATACTGCGGGACCCAAAGCAAACGAAGTGATAAATCACTTATGCAATATGAACAAAGTCAGCAAGGTGGTGATGCTCAATTCCCCCTCGGAAGTTGAAGAGTCTTTTGCACGAGACGGGATAGTGGCCGCAATTGTCATAAGTGAAGGAGAGGGAGGTTACAATGCACCCTTCAAATTTGATCTCTTTATCAACTGCTCATTCGCAACCAATATCCTCGCAATAAGAAATCCCATCAGCTCCGCCATAAAGAATGCTCTTATTGGACCTGGAAATGATTCTCCATTCACTGTAAGATATCTTTACAATTCCGACCTCAACCGAAAAATGGCCACCATTCCGGGTGTGATAATGATCATCCTGATAGTGGTGTCAACCATAATCTTCAGCATCAGCATCAATAAAGAAAAGGTCCACGGCACATCAAGGCTACTCTCACTTACCCCTTTGGGACCCATGATAATTGTTATTGGCAAGCTTATCCCCTATTTCCTGATATCGCTGATACACATATCCTATCTTATTTTTTTAGGGCAATCGATATTCGGACTTGGAATCAACGGCAGTTTTCTACTCTATTTCCTCTTCTGCGCTCTATTTTCTCTCAATTCGATGATGCTCGGACTACTCGTTGGTTCGTATTGCAAGACCTACGAAGCAGCCCTGATCATCTGCTGGTTTTTTATATTTACGCCAAACCTATTCCTTTCGGGATTCGTTATGCCTGTCAACAGTATGCCTGAAACGATGCAGAAAATCGCTCGTCTTCACAACGGATATCATTTTATCGAAGGATACAGGGGTATAGCGTATAAAGGAACGGGACTTTCCGAAAATCTACCTCATATCCTATTTCTGACAATTCAGAGCTTAATCGCATTTATAATCGCCCTGCTGGGCTTTTCATGTCGTTATTCCAAATCCTGATGAAAAGATTCTATTATATATTCAAACATGAGGTTCTGGCATTCGTGAGATTTCCACTGATGATTATATTGCTGCTCCTTTGTCCTATTGTGGTTATCGGATTCATTCCCCAGACTCTGGGTCATTCCATCAAGTTCAACTGTGCCATAGTGGATATGGACCACTCCTACGCCAGCATGGAAATCGGACAAAAAATTCTATCATCCGAGTATTGTCTGCCACCCATATGGTGTGGTTCGGTAGAGGAAGCTATGCATCTTATGGAATATAATTCTGTATTGTTGATAGTTTCCATTCCTGAAGGATATGAGCGGGGAATTGCGCTCGGTAATCCTGAGAAAATCACTCTTCTGGCGGACGGATCCAGGGTAATAGAAGCAGATATCGCAGTACCGAAGATGATATCTCTCCTCTCAGACAATGATGCTTCGGGAGGCATCATCAACCTTCATCGCCTTTTCAACAGTGAAGAACATTCCGAACAATATTATTTGGTCTCGCTGATATCAATGTCACTTCTGATTATAGCCATGTTTCTTATCGGACTTAATATCGCCGGTGAGAAAAAACACAACACTCTTTCCCAGATCATCGTCACCGGAGTAGATATGCGGCTCTATCTTGGCACTAAAGTATTGTTTTATTCGCTTGTTGTGATTTTGGAACTTTTCCTCTGTCTGGCGATGGGATACATAGTTTACGATATGACTATTGACTCAGGTATAGGCCAATTGGTA
Organism: Bacteroidales bacterium; assembly: GCA_012511975.1. GTDB lineage: Bacteria > Bacteroidota > Bacteroidia > Bacteroidales > UBA932 > Cacconaster. The sequence goes on from JAAZEZ010000025.1 coordinate 6,321, forward strand.
ATGGTAACATATATACTCACATTCCCGTTGTTGTTTTTAGGGGTTTTCATTGCATCGGTAGCACGTAACGATATCCAGGCGTTATATCTAATGATTTTCCTGATGATATTCCTGGTTATGCTAAGCTCAATTATTGCCCCTCTGGCCAATATGAGCGGTATTTCCTACTATTTCTGCCGGATGAATCCTGTTAATTGGCTCACAGAGAGTCTTCGTGTCGTCATTACGTATGGATATCCTTTACGGACAATACTTCCGGAACTTATAGCCGGAATTCTTTTGAGTGTAATTTTCTTTTTCTCTTCAATCAGACTTCTCAAAAGAATTAATTAACTTTGTTAATTGTCAAACAATCCGTAAACATACTATCATGAAACGTTTCCTCATTATAACCCTGTTGGGCGCATTTCTGGCTATAGGCTGCACTACCACACCCGCACCCGGAACACTTGCCAAAGCAACGCCCGAGTCTCAGGGAATGAATTCTACGATTCTTTGCAGAGTTGATTCTGTAGTATTTAAAGCCATTGAAGAGGGTCAGTGCCCGGGAGCTGTATTGTCAGTTGTTAAAAACGATAAAATCGTCTATCTAAAAGCCTATGGCAACAAATCGGTAGTGCCAGATACTGTGGCCATGACCACTGAAACTGTGTTTGACCTGGCCTCCGTCAGCAAATGTGTCGGCACCACACTCTCTTTTCTCCAATTGGTGGAAAACGGCAGTATCCGTCTCACCGACCGCGTAGATATGTATATCCCGGATTTCCGGCCCTGGATCGACCCTGACACAGGAGAAAAAACCGATATCAGGATCATCGACCTACTCACACACAGCTCAGGCATTGAACCCTATATCGGCGTACCTGCCTATGTGGAAAGATTTGGCGAAGCCACACCTGACTCACTCATAAAATATATCGCAACGGAGGTTAGACGCAATTTCAAGCCTACCACGGGTTATATGTACAGCTGCCTCAACTTTATTACCCTCCAGCATATCCTTCAGAATATCACGGGACAGACTTTGAGTGACTATGCACAGAGACATGTGTTTGACGCGCTTGAACTGAAAAATACTTGTTACAGCCCAACAGGACCCACTCTTGAACTCTGCGCCCCCACCGAAGTACAAGCTGACGGGCTGCCTCTCGTAGTCAATGTGCACTATCCTATCGCACGCATTATCAACGCGGGTAATAGCGTCAATGCAGGAGTCTTCTCCAATGCGGAAGATCTCTCCGTAATTGCAGCTGCTCTGATGAACGATGGTCAGATCCATGGACGCAGAGTCCTCGGCAAAATGACAGTCGAGAGAATGATTACCGTACCTGAGGAGAATTCCCCTCACATCGGACGCGCACTCGGTTGGGACAACCGCAGCAGTGCTGCTGGCATTCGCGGCGACCTCTTCAGTCGCACACGTACTATCTGCCACACCGGTTACACAGGCACTTCGATGGTAGTGGATATGGACTCAAAGACCGCTGTCATACTGCTCACAAACAGAGTGCATCCCGAAGATAAAGGAGGGCTGGCCAGGACCAGAGCCCTGGTAGCCAATATTGTTGCCGCATCAGTCGAAGAATAACTCAATCTATGGCAAAAGTCTGCATCAGCATAAGGGATATCGACAGCATCTACTGCAAGTTCATGGCCGAGACAAGGCGCGATGAAGTGCTTGAGATACGGCTTGACAAATGCGGTTTCTCCGAACAGGAGATAAAGGATGTTTTTTCCTGCCGGAGAGAGGCAGCTCTTCTGGCCGCCTATCCTTGTCGTCTTGCCACGGAGAGGGAGGATGCCATAAACGCTCTCTCTACAGCGATACTTGCCGGTGCAGATGCCGTGGATATTGAAACCTCCCTTCCCGAAGAGTCTCGCAAGTGGCTCTTTTCGCTTGCGATGAATAAATTTTGCAAGACCATTTACTCCTATCACAACTGGTACTCCACAAACCCTGTGGAAGAACTTCGCACTATCGTAAGTAATGCTTTTGCCGAAGGAGCGGATTTTGTCAAAATAGTTACCACCGCCAAATCTGCGGAGGATGCAGAAAAAGTTCTCTCCCTATACAACGAATTCTCTCCCGGGCGACTTATTGCTTTTGCGATGGGCGCTGTGGGGGCTCCATCGAGACTCAAATCCGTCACCCTGGGAGCACCGCTCTACTATGTCTCCCCACGCCGCGGGTTTGAAACCGCACCAGGGCAGCCCTGCTACTACAATTTGGTGGAGGGCGACATTAAGTTGAAAGGAGAGGTGGATATTCCTTCCTCCAAGAGTTTTGCACAACGCGCAATTCTGCTTGCAGCCCTTGCTAAAGGCACTACGCGCCTCTATAATCTTACCCTTTGTGATGACATCCAGTCAGCACTCTCAGTGGCCTGGCAATTGGGAGCAGATATATCATTTGAAGGTCGCACACTTGTCCTCACAGGACACCAGCGCATTCATGAAAAGGGTCTGGTGGTTAAGGACAATAAACTTTTCGTAGGTGAATCAGGATTGCTGGCGCGCCTCTGTATCCCTCTTGCAGGTCTAAGCAACTCAGACATTAGCATAATTGGTGAAAAAACTCTCAACAATCGTAAAATCCGTGAACATGCAACGGCTCTGCGGTCAATGGGACTTAAAATCAGTTATCGCGACGAACATTACCTTCCCGCAAGAGTTTCCGGAAGGCTCCATGGCAAAATTGTTAATATCTCAGGGGCTCGCGGATCCCAGATGATATCGGGAATGCTGCTTGCGCTTTCTCAATGCGCTCAAGACTCTATTTTACATGTCGCTGATCCCACCAGCAATCCTTATATTGATCTTACCATCTATCTGGCCGAGTTCTTCGGGATTGACATTGAGATCAGTGGAGAGGAGTATGAGGACTCCAGATCCTTTTTTATCTCCGGCGGACAGCAGATAAAGCCCTTGCATGGACTCGAAGTGGAGAAGGATTGGAGTGCAGCCGCGATTATGCTTGTAGCCGGAGTGATGATGGGAGATATTACCATCCGTGGTATGGATATGTTCTCCAACCAGGCGGATGCAATGATATATGACTTCCTGGAACAGAACCATGTAGATATCGTTAAGGATAAAGAGGGGAATATCAACATCCGAAAGTCCATTATCTGCCCCTTTGTATATGATATCACAGATGCACCCGATCTCTTTGCACCTCTATTCCTGTTGGCCACACGAGCTAACGGCGAAAGTTGTATCCAGGGAATTCGTCGCCTTCGCAACAAAGAGAGCGACCGCGCACGCAGTTTTGCTCAAGAATTTCGCAAATTGGGAGTATGGGTTGAGATCAGGGGTGACTATATGCTCATCAGAGGTAAGGAGGATTTTGAATTTATGGGAGCTGAATGCTCCTCACACGGCGATCACCGCCTCGCAATGGTGCTTTCAATTGCCAATCTCCTCGCTACTTCGGAAATTGTAATAGACGATACCGATTGTATTGACAAATCTTTCCCAGGTTTTCTTGCGGAACTCGCCAAACTGGACCAAAGAAAATTTAATTGATATGAATAGCTTCGGTGAAAACTTCAGAATTACAATTTTCGGAGCGTCACACGCTCCGGTGGTAGGGATAACCATAGAGGGCGTTCCCGCCGGATTACCGCTTGATCCGACCGATTTTACCGAAGATATCCTCAGACGCAAAAGTGGTCGCAAAGGCACCACACAGCGCATCGAGGAGGACATTCCTATCATAAAAAGCGGGATCCGCAAAGGAGATGTCGGAGTAATGATTACTTCGGGTGAACCTCTGACCATCGAATTTAAAAATAAAAACATTCGTCCGCAGGATTACACTTCGTTGAAAAATATTCCCCGTCCCGGTCACGCTGATTTTGCTGCTTACGTAAAATATTTCTCGCAGAAAGGAGATTTTGAGAATACCTATTTTACCGGCGGTGGCATTTTCTCCGGGCGTATGACACTGCCGCTTGTAGCCGCGGGCGTAGTGGCCAAGAAGATCATCTCCCCCATTGATATAAAGGCCACTCTGATTGAAGTCGGAGAAATTTCCACCTTAGACAAAGATGCCGTGGATGCTCTTCTTGAGAAGACCATAAAAGAAGGCGACTCACTTGGAGGCATTATAGAATGTATGTGCACTAACATTCCGGCCGGACTCGGAGAGCCCTTCTTCAATTCCCTGGAATCTTTGATATCACACGCAATATTTTCCATTCCCGGTATACGGGGTATAGAGTTTGGTGACGGCTTTGCCGCCTCATGGATGAAGGGATCCCAGCACAATGACCCCTTTGTCGATCAATATGGCCATACCGCTAAGAATGGAGCGGGAGGCATCAACGGCGGTATTTCCAACGGCAATCCTGTGATATTTCGTGTCGCTGTAAAGCCCACCTCTTCCATTCGCAAGACTCAAACCACCTTCGACTTTGCCAAAAAGGTGATGACCGAAATCTCAGTTTCAGGTCGACACGATGTCTGTTTTGCATTACGCGTGCCACCTGTTGTGGAAGCAATGACCGCCTGCGTACTTGCTGATATACATTTGACTTAAATTAAACCTAACTGATATGAAAATAATACGATTGGGAATGCTGACAATATGTTGTGCATTCTGCTGCCTGCTCTGCAGTTGTGACCGCACACACATAGGCATGGAGTCCGCTCTAAAGAGATATCTCAAGGATTCTCTGCCTGCGTTGACAGCCAGATGTGAAACCACTTTGGATGCTGCCTATATGGCACAAACTCTGGTCGGAGAGGTCAAAGACCATCCCGGATGGGAAGGTTATCCGGTAAAACTGTATGAATATTATACCGGAGTGGATAAACGTCTTGGCGTAGCTAAAAAAGGCAAAGTTCTTATGCTCAATCCTTCGCCTGAAAAGCTGGCTATATGGATTGCGGATGCTGTTTACCATGCTACGGGAGAGATCTCTTATGAAGATTTCGAGACTATTCGAGAATGGATTCAGTGGCAGTCGGGGGCACAATTTCCCGTATCCGGAGTGGTATATGAGGATATGTATGTCCCCGGACACTATGAACCTTATGTATTTAAGGATGGAGTTACGGTCTATATCGCCGACTCCACGATGTTTCCACAAGTCAAAGAGAACCGTACCTGCACTGAAGAGATGCTTGACTTTTATTTGACGCTTACCAATGAGGATCTCAAACCAAATACAGGTCGTTATGCACGCATAAGCAGCACTACACGCGAAATGTATTATGCCGCCGGCGGAGAAGCGGCAGTGGGAAGCAGTGTAGATGGAAAACGTGATCAGGCGTGGCTGGCAGAAGTGGGACGCCTCTATCGTAAGGCATGGAAGTCACATCACAACGAGCTGATTACCGCATTCGCAAAATATAAACTCAATCAGGAGTGATTTTGATAATTTCAAATATTTCTCTACTTTTGCCGACCTGTTATATGTTTACCATATAATTACTGCCCGGATGGCGGAATAGGTAGACGCGCTGGTCTCAAACACCAGTGGCCGAGAGGCTGTGCCGGTTCGATCCCGGCTCCGGGTACTAAAAAAGAGTTCGGATGAACTCTTTTTTCTCTTTAATATCGTTTTCTGTAAATGTTTTCTATCTCTTTTTGGGTTAACTCAACGTAATTGTTGGCAAGCAGGCGTTGTTGAGTTTTCATAACGCTCTCGGCAAAGCCGGTTATATCGGCTTCCGTCATGCCATAATCTTTCAGGGGCTTCTTTTCTAAGAGATTTGAGAGCAATTCATCTAGTTTATCGTAGATCTCTTCACTTGACCATTGGAAATTTTTGTTAAAAATATTGTTGAGTTCTTGAATTTTACCTGTGGGATTCTTCTGTTGATATATTTTGAATACTTCCGTCAAAAATTGATAATTGGCTTCACCATGCGGAACGTGATACTTTCCCCCCAGAGGATAGGAAAGAGCATGCACGGCACCTGTTCCGGCATTTCCAAATGCAATTCCTGCGAAATTGCTAGCTATAAGCATGTCACCAAGGCGTTCAAGTCTATAATCAGGCCCGTGTTCGGCTATCTTCATAAAGATATCTACAATTATTTCAATAGCAGCACGACTAAAGGTTTGAGTGTATGGAGTGGCTTTAGGTGAAACATATGACTCCATAGCATGAATGAGCGCATCAATAGCGCTTGCAATATATGGTCTAAATGGAAGCCCGCGCAATAATTCGGGTATAAGTACCGCGTCGTCCGGCATCAGGGCATCGTCAGCCAAACCCATTTTTGTCTTTTTGGACTTTATTTCTGCGATGGAAATATTGGTCACTTCGCTGCCGGTTCCACATGTGGCAGGTACAATAATGAGTTGTTTTTCCTTTACAAGCGATATTTTTCGTTCAAAAGCATCTGTCACATCTTCCAATCCTTTTAGCACGAAAAGCTTGGAAATATCCATGATGGTACCTCCTCCGATGGCGATGACACGGTTATATTTCAACGGTTTAACTTCTTGTAAAATGGCATTCATCATCTCGTCCGAGGGTTCACCCGGACCATATTTTCCCTTCATGATGAAATGACACTTCAAATTGAGCGGCTTCATGAAGGGCTCGTATAGATAATTGTTAGTCAGCACCAGGTCCATCTCATTAAGACCGAACTCATGAGCAAAGTCGGCAAACTTATCAAATTGATGCAATCGGGTTTTAAGTTTAAATAGTTGCATGGTTGTATTTCGTTATTATTTATTCCGCGCACATAGCGCAAAAATGGGGCTTTATGGGCTTTACAAGTAATATATCGCTATTTACAATTGACACTGCAATATAACAAAAGCAAAGTTATTGAAAACAATTGGGATACCGGCATTTTACATAATATACGGGGCTGACTCAATCATCGAATTGCACAACTAATTGTGCGATTTTTTGGAAAACTGCTTGTTTTGTTGTGCAATTTGCCTATATTTGTAAAAATTTAAGACAACAATGAAGGCACTTTATCAGAAATTTGAGACACTTTTACTCAATACAACACTGGATTTCAAACGGTACCTGTATAATGAAATCGCATGGGAAAGTCGTATGATAGGAATTATTGGCGGTCGTGGTGTCGGCAAAACCACGATGATTCTACAACGGATAAAGGAACATCTGAGCGTCAGGAATACATTATATGTTTCGGCAGACGACATGTATTTCAGTGAACATAGGCTGATAGATTTGGCTGATGTGTTTTATAAAAATGCAGGCGAATATCTCTTTATAGATGAAATTCATAAATATGCCAATTGGTCTCAAGAATTGAAAAACATTTACGACTCCTATCCGAGATTAAAAGTCGTATTCACGGGTTCCTCCATATTGGATATACTGAAAGGCACTGCAGACCTAAGCCGCCGTGCCATCATTTATAAATTACAAGGACTTTCATTTCGTGAATATCTAAAACTATTTCACGGCTATGAAGTGCCGGTATATTCGTTAAAGCAAATCATCAACAATGAGGTAAAACTACCCGAAATAGAGCATCCTTTACCACTATTCAAAGACTATTTGAAACGCGGATATTATCCTTTCGGAATTGAAAACGAGGTGCACATACGTTTAGGACAAATTATCGTACAGACATTGGAAACGGATATTCCGCAATATGCCAAACTCAACGTAGGGACTGCACGAAAGTTAAAACGCTTGCTTTCCATCATTGCGGAAAGTGTACCATTTAAGCCCAACTTTACCAAAATAGCCGAAATGATCGGTGTGAGCAGAAACTCCCTTACCGATTATTTCCTATATATGGAACAAGCCGGGCTTATCGCTCAACTTCGCGATGAAACAGGCGGCATCCGTGGGTTAGGGAAAGTCGATAAAGTCTATCTGGACAACACCAACATCATTTATAACTTGGTCGGCGACAAATCGGAGAAAGGAAATATCAGAGAAACATTTTTCTTCAATCAGATGCGCCTGAAAAATGAAGTTATGTCAGCCAAAAAAGCCGACTTTATAGTAAATGACTACACATTTGAAATAGGCGGCAAAAATAAACAACAGCATCAGATAGAAAATGATGGCAAATCGTTCATAGTAAAAGATGACATCGAATTTGGCTACCTCAACGTCATCCCACTCTGGACATTCGGACTGAATTATTGAAAAACACTTCAAAGAGCCTTTTAGGGACTATCCAAAAAGTGTCGCCGATGGTGACACAATTGAGGTGGTCAAATCATTTAGAAATAATGTCGACATGTAAAACGAGAATGAATATCTGTTTTGCATAAGTCTTGTATAACGGATTATTCTTTTGTTTTCTTAAATTTGTAGCTACTAACTTTTGCAGATGCCAATCATGACAAGACAACCTAGTTGTGTAAGAATTAATATCTTACAATGAGCAATTCAACGAGCTGTATAAGGATAATACAAAAGTGTCAACAATGTTGACACAATTAAGTTGGCAGGAACAATTTAAGATGATGAATAATGATACCAATAATGTAATTGACCTCAAAGCTGCTACATCTGTAGCAGCTTTGCTATATAAATCGGTAATTATATTGCATGAACAGTCATTTTTTCGATAGATAACGCAATTTTCTTTCTTTTTCTATCAAAAATGTGGTGGTATAGGGCCAAAAATTTAAAAGAACGATACTGCTTCCGACCCCGACAAGCAAGAGACCTATTTTTATTATTTGCTTACACGTTTATAGACCATCTGATGGCTTTGATTATTGAATGGTTCGGGCAAAATGGCGCTATAATTTGTTATATCTATCAGAGAATCATCTTTTATCAGATACTGTTGTGGAATAGTTAGCATACTTGTATCCTGCGGTGTTATTTTAGAGATCCTTGACTCCGAATCCCGGTAAAAATACTCATACTCAGGAAACAGGAACAATGTATCATTGCTTATATCCCATTGACCAAAGAAACTTCCATATATAGCCGGCGAGTATATTTCAAAAGTCTGAGGCTGTGTCTTCAAAAAAATATATGAAGGAAGAATATTACCGATCCGGTCACTTTTATAAACGGAAACAAAAGGTGAAAGTGTCGTTTTTTCTGCTTTGCAGGAAAAAAGCAGGATACAACTCAAAATGAAAATGATTCTCTTCATGATTATTAGTCCATGTTTTCCGATAAGGTTCTGATAATGTAAGCCCATAAATCAGGTTTGATTGGGCAGGGTGTTGTAATTGACGACAAACTGTATTCGCCGTATCTTTTGTCGTTTTCGTCTTTCATCACAAAATAGGAAGGAACACCGGCAACATAAGTGGCGTTCGGCATAGAAGTCCTAAATTCCGGACTATATCGGCTCGTATCAAACGCATTCTTCACTATTTGTCTCTCCTCCAATAGTCGCTTTAAATGTTTCCTGCTTCCCCTTGACAGAAACCTTTTTGCTTTTAACCCTTCTATTTCTTTATCCTTTTCAACCTCCTTAATACTCAAAATATTACAAACACCATCAACCTTTACGACATATTCCTTGAAACAGCTATCCTGCTTAAAAATAAGGTAGTAATCCCTGTCTTGAAGGGAATATAGTATCTTTTCTCCGGATATTGTATCAAATTTCGACAACACAATATCTGCTTTAGCCCTACTTTCCAATGCTAAAGAGTCTAAGATTGCCTTCCAATCACTTTGAGCATAAACAAGAGAGGCAATACAGAGAGTAAGAAAAATGGTTGCTATCTTTTTCATAATTAACTCAGCCTGATTTTTATTTATTCGCCACACGTTCTCAAAAGGATGTGATAATATCCGTTTGGTGTTTTCCAAATTAAAAAATGATAGTCGCCGCCACCAACAGCAGGTATTTGATTTTGTTTGAAAACAAACTCTTTGCTTGTCGGCAAAACTTCAAATATGTCAAGAGCAACTTTATTGGAAATGAAAAAGGTTATATCATTTATCACCACGAAATAAGATGATAGATCCTGAATATTAGATTCAGTTCTAAATTCATCTATTGTTACATAATACTCATCACCTGACAAACTCGACTGGAAAAAATCTAAAACATAAAAATCGTTTTTGCTGAAACACCTCTGTTCTGCCTTAGATAAATCTGAAAGGGTTTCTGTAAGTGCAATATCTTTAAACTCCACTTGTTGCAGAGTTAATGTTGTTGACCTATTTTGCCCCAAACAGTTAGCTGGTGCAACAACAATTATAAAGTATAAGAGTATTCTCTTCATACTTATCTCCTCTTATTTATCGCATCTCATATTGACCTTTTCTCGGCACAGCTTCAAGATGCCAAATTCTACCATATTGTAAAATTACTCATTTTTAAGCGGATAACGCAATTATCTTCCATTTGTGAATTAATTTACCGAAGGTTATATTTGTAGTATTAATAATACCCATTCCCATGAAACATTTTTTCTATTCGCTTCCACTACTGCTCCTTTTGGTGAGTTGCGGCAATGATAATTCTATAAATACGAAAAAAATGAACCTCGCCATGTTGGCGACTGACCTGGCAATATTGGCTGCCGATGATATGGAGGGGCGTGCCCCCTGTACGGCCAGTGGAGAGCGAGCCGTCCGCTATCTGCAATCACGAATGGAGGAAATTGGGCTGGAACCGGCATTTGGCGGAAGCTATTTACAGGAAGTTCCTTTGGTCAAGATTCTCCCCGATCCATCCGAGCCGGTGGTTATCAAGGATAGAAAGGGAGTGCTGCGATATACGAATGGGACTGAAATCAGCCTTTGGAGTCCGATATTGAGCCCTGAAATTTCGCTAACGAATAACGAGATCGTTTTTGTCGGTTTTGGAATCGATGCGCCTGAACATAACTGGAATGATTTCGAGAAAATCGATGTCAAAGGGAAGACAATCATGGTGTTGGTCAACGACCCCGGATTTTTCACGCAAGATTCCACGCTTTTCAACGGCACAACCATGACCTATTATGGGCGCTGGACCTATAAATTTGAAGAAGCGGAGCGCCAAGGTGCCGCAGGATGTATTATTGTGCATGAAGATATGGCTTCCGGTTATCCCTGGGCTGTGCCTTCCCGCCACTCGAGGGATCCGGAATATTACCTGCAGAATGAGGCACGAAGCGAGAAACAATGCAAAGTGCTCGGCTGGATCTCTTTATCTGCGGCGCGCGACCTTTTGGCTCGCTCCGGATACGATTATGATTCACTCAAAGAAACTGTCGTCACCCTGGATTTTACCCCCGTTCAGCTCCAGGCAAAACTAAATGTTCGTCTCCGCAATTCCTGGGAAACCTGCACTTCGCACAATGTAGCGGGAGTGCTGAGGGGTTCAACTGCCCCCGATGAAGCGGTTGTATATGTGGCGCATTGGGATCATCTGGGCATCGGTCGCCCCGTTGATGGGGATTCCATCTACAATGGTGCCTCGGATAATGCCGCAGCTATGGCGTGGGTATTGGCTATTGCCGAGGAATTTAAGGTACAACCGCAAACGGAACGTTCGCTCTTATTCTTCATCCCCACCGCAGAAGAGTCGAGTCTGTTGGGTAGTTACCATTATGTGGAAAATCCCGTTTTCCCGATGGAAAAAACGGTGGCCGGATTCAATTCCGATGTGATTCTGATGCTGGGAAGATTTGAAGATGTTACCGTGACAGGACTTGGCCACTCCGAATTGGATCAATATCTTGAAAAAGAGGCACTAAAACAAGGTCGTTATATTTCCAATGATCCGAATCCGGAAAACGGCATGTTTTTCCGCTCCGATCAGCTGCCTTTTATGAAAAAAGGAGTTCCGTTCCTATTTGCCAAGGGCTATACCCATCAACGCGAACTTGGCAAAGAAGCAACCCTTCAAATCATCGCCGATTATTGGAAAAATGTTTACCACAAACCATGTGACGAGTTTGTCCCCGAACACGACAAACTGGAGGGCCTGCTCGAAGATGCACAACTCTTTTTCAGTGTCGGTTACCGTATCGCCAACGAACAAACCTACCCTCAATGGCACAAAACTTCGGAGTTTTATCAGGAAAGATGTGTGGATAGAGTTTTATAAGGACGACTATAAATAAACCATCCTAGTAGTAAAAATGATTAGCAAATTTGTTTGCTATTCGTATTTGCCACATTTTGAGTAGCGCCGATTTTTCCTATCAATAAGTGTAGCATACTCAAATTGGACGTAGGTATAATGCCTCTGAATTTTACAAAGAGCGAGGTGGAGAAAAATGAAAATGAAAGTCCATATACTCCTTTTGACTTTGCTGCTGATTGTTACAGCATGTAATGCTCAATGTCAGATACATATTGATAATGTCGCGACCGGTTATTACAATGGAATCACTGATAAAAATGAAATAATAGAGGATTACAGGATAACAAATAACTCAAATGAGGAGTATTTAACCTGGGTCTCGTTGGAACCGATTAATGAGAGAACAAATACGGAGCTGATTCACGATTACTTTAAAAAGAGGAAAGGCGACTTCTCTTTTCTTGAAGCGATGTTTGAAAACTTATTGGATGAGCAACCAACAGTCATAGGATATTCATTTATCAAAAATATTTATCCGGGTGAAACCTTCCACTATTTTATTGCCAAGAATGAGAAATCATCCGTTTTTTATCGAGAAAGAATTGTGCTCATCAAAAGAAAAGAAGTAGAACAGTACTTAAGGATGCAGATTGATGACAAGTATTTTTACGAGTCACCAAATATAATTCTGACAGAAAAATAACTTAAATCTCCGCTCAGGCGATGACTCCCTCTTTTTTAAACCATCTTATTGTATCTGCGAGGGTTTCTTTAAATGGTCTTGTAATAAAATTCAGTACTTTGCGGGCTTTTTCAGATGAAAACCGAGAGTTTGTTGTCAAGATATGCAACGATTGAGTGGAAAATAGTGGAGTTCGTTTTTTGAGCTTGTAAAAGCAATTATAGCTAGGCATAAAAATTTTGACCAGCCACATTGGTGCCATAAATCTGGGTTGTCTTTTACCTGTGAGCTTTTCGAAAATCCTAAAAAACTCTCTAATGGATATATAACGGTTGCTCAGTATATAACATTCTCCCTTGCGCCCTTTCTTACAGGCAGATATGATTCCGGCAGCCACATCGCGAACATCTATAAAATCAAAACCTCCAACTACCCCTGAAGGCATCTTACGGCGCCAACAGGTGATCACCAGCTGTGCTGCGTGATTATTAGTTGGGGAATAGGGACCGCATATCCCGGAGGGATGTATTACAGTAACATCCAGTCCCCTTTTTCCCGCATCCAGTACATACTGCGTCGCCTCGGCCTTAGTTTGGGCGTATTGTCCATAAACAAGATTCTTATCGAAATGATCGACCTCATATGTGATCTTTCCCTTGGGTTGCTCCGGAATGGCATGGACCGAACTTACGTAGACAAGCTTAGTCGCATTGTACTTAATTGCTGCATCTGTAATATTCTGTGTTCCCTTAACGTTGACATCATAAACGATTTGTTGGTATTCTAGGGAAGTAGTCACGATACCGGCAGCATGTATCACATACATATCAGTATCAGGATCAACACGGAAAAAATCCTCCAAAGAGGAGGGGTCCACTACGTTTCCGTAACAAACTTCAACCTGAGAAGGTAAGCGCGAATTCAACTTATCACCAGGCAGAGCCAGTGCGCGGACTTTTTTGCCGTCAGCAATCAACTGAGATACTATTGTAATTCCCAGGTGGCCGGTTGCTCCGGTCACTAAATAAATTTCATTGTTTTGCATACTGCAAAGATGACAAATATTATGCCGCTAGCTGTGTAGACTTGACAAATAGTTCTTTATTTAGCCCTATTTTGAAATTATTTCACATACCGGAAAGATGTTACATTTCTGTTAAGTTTTTGGATTACAAAATTTTTAAGGGATTAATTCAATAATTTTGCAGTTAATTCTCAAAATTGATATTGATCTATTAGTATCAAAAAGTTGATGAAATATTCTTTATGGATCCTATTTACCTAATTCTTGTAATCATTCTGCTGGGATTAGCAGTAATAGACTTAACAGTGGGCGTTGCAAACGACGCCGTTAATTTTCTCAACTCAAGTATCGGTTCCAAGGTAGCACCTATGTGGTTGGTTCTCACAATTGCCTCCATAGGTATAATGTTGGGAACACTTTTTTCGAGCGGAATGATGGAAATTGCCCGTAGCGGTGTTTTCCATCCCGAAATGTTCACATTCAAAAATATCATGATGCTATTCCTTGCCGTCATGCTCACCGATGTGATTTTGTTGGATGTGTTTAACTCGCTCGGATTGCCCACCTCTACCTCTGTATCGCTGGTTTTCGAACTGTTGGGAGCGGGAGTCGCCGTTGCGCTTTTCACTATTTGGCAAAACAATGGAGGTAACTTGATCGATTACATCAATTCCGGGAAAGCATTGGCTATTATTTCCGGAATTTTTCTTTCGGTAACTATCGCGTTTGTAGCCGGTAGCGTAATCATGTATATCTCAAGACTTATTTTTTCTTTCAGCTATAAAAAGCCGTTTAAATATTTAGGGGCAATATGGTGCGGTTTTGCTCTTACGGCAATGACCTATTTTATTGTATTCAAGGGATTGAGAGGAAGTCCGTTTGTGGTAGACGAGTTCTTGGCTTTGATTGAGGCCAATATGGGAAAAACACTTTTGATAACCTTTGCCGGATGGACGATTATAATGGGCATACTGCAATTATTTAGGGTCAACATATTGAAAATTATCGTGCTGGTTGGAACAATGGCTTTAGCTTTGGCCTTTGCAGGTAACGATTTAGTGAATTTCATTGGTGCTCCTTTGGCCGGATTGGATTCTTATCTTCACGCAAAAGAGGTTGTTGCTGCAGGTGGGTCAATTGAGAACCTCTATATGTATTCATTAAAAGGGCCCGTGAAAGCTGATGTTTTAATCCTACTGGCAGCCGGCGGTGTTATGGTGTTGGCATTATGGTTTTCCAAAAAAGCACGCACCGTAAATGACACCGAAGTTAATTTAAGCCGTCAAACTGCGGGATTAGAGCGATTCTCCTCATCCAGTCTATCACGAGCACTGGTACGTTGGGGCGTAAATTCCAACAAGGCGGCCAAAAAAATCTTCCCTAAGTCTTTTATAGACAAAATAAACAGCAGATTTGTACTGCCCGAACAAAATTTAAAACCCGGGGCCTCTTTTGACTTAATTCGCGCCTCGGTCAACCTGACCATCGCTGCTATGCTTATAGCTTTGGGCACTTCGCTTAAACTACCGTTATCCACTACTTACGTGACATTTATGGTCGCCATGGGTTCGTCACTTGCCGACCGGGCCTGGGGACGTGAAAGCGCAGTATATCGTATTACCGGAGTTCTTACAGTTGTCGGCGGATGGTTTGTAACGGCACTGGTCGCTTTTACGGTAGCCGGACTGGTTGCTACAATACTTGTATTTGGAGGAAAAATTGCCGTTTTCGGAATGCTTGCGTTGGTTATTTTCCTTCTTTTCAAGTCCTCTAAATTCCACAAAAAACGCAAATCAGCTGAAGCTGCCAAGGCAGAGATTCTGGTAGATGAATCAGGAGTTGTCGAGACTTCAACCACTGAAGTTAGGGAGTCTATCAAATCGTTGCTCAGCATTTATGACAAAACCATCAAGGCTATTAAAGACGAAGATCGGCGCCTGCTACGAAAGAACGCTTTAAAGAGCGAGGAATTATACAAAAAATATAAGGATAAGCGTACCTATGAAGTTGTTCCCACCATTCAGACTATTACGCTTAAGGAGCTGGACATAGAACAGGAATATGTTCAAATTGTAGATTACACCTATGAGATTACTAAAGCTTTGCGTGTAATTACTGCGGATAGTTTGATATACATCCAAAATAATCACAAAGGTTTTAACGATGAGCAGGAAGCTGATCTGGAGGAACTTAGCAGTCACGTAGCAAAATTGTACGAAACTTTCATGAAGAAACTGGATGAAAACGACTATTCCAAGTTCTCTGTGATTAGCGAGTTACGCGATGAGATTTTGGAGAAATGTGCCGATCTGACCAAAAAACAAATCAAACGAGTTAAAAGGCAGGAATGCGGTACTCGAAATAGTCTTTTGTTTATGACTATTTTGAACGAAACCAAAAACATCGCTTTACAATCGACCAATTTGATGAAATCACAACGAAACATGTATAAAACGGTAAAAAGAAATGCCGAAAAGATACCTCCAAAAGAGGTGGCAACCGTTAGCTGACACATTTTACCGAATACACGAAAGCAAAACCCTAATTGATTGCGATCAGTTAGGGTTTTTTAATTAATGGTTTCGATATACTAAAGAATATAGTTATAAGTTGAAGCGACTAAAAATGTTTAAATTTGTGGTATTATGAAAACAATGAAAAATAGAGGATATATCCAGGTTTACACCGGAAACGGTAAGGGAAAAACCACAGCAGCGCTTGGGCTCACATTGCGAGCTGCAGGAGCAGGAAAAAAGGTTTTTATAGCCCAATTCGTAAAGGGACAACGTTACTCTGAAGTAAAAGCGATAGAGCAATTTCTGCCGATGGTGAAAATAAAGCAGTATGGACTTAATAGTTTTATAGAAAAAAATCCCACACAGGCAGATATTGATGCCGCACAACAAGGGTTGCATGAAATTAAGGAGATCATCCTCTCCGGAAAATATGATATTGTGATATTGGATGAAGCCAATATTGCCGTTTACTACGGACTTTTTTCAGTTCAGGAGTTGATTGATATCATCACACAAAAACCAACAGAAACTGAAATCATCATTACAGGCAGATATGCGGCACCAGAATTAATCGAAGTGGCCGATTTGGTCACCGAAATGAAAGAGATCAAACATTATTACACCAAAGGTATAGAAGCCCGAATCGGGATAGAACACTGATTTACCGACTACTCTTGCCTTTATTGTGCGTAACATTTGTTATCAACATCGGATGCACATTTTCTTTTCTATGAATACCAACTTCCACCTATTATTTTTCCACAAAAACATTTTTTGAAAAATATTGTTTTGATGACCACAGTTTTTTTCCTACCTTAGTGGCCGTTTGGAACGAATTAATCAAATTCAATATGGCACAATACGAAGTTGACGGTGACGGATTCTTGAAAGATCCGGACATTTGGAATGCAACCGTGGCAGAAACTTTTGCTCAAGAAGACGGTATCAGTGAATTGACAGAAGATCACTGGAAAGTAATTGACGTGATACGTGAACACTATCTGGAAAATGGCAATGCCCCGATGGTTCGCAAAATCTGCAAATCTACCGGCTTGAAGTTAAAAGATATTTATGATCTATTCCCCTTGGGACCTGCCCGTGGCGCTTGTCGTGTAGCCGGATTGCCCAAACCTGATGGTTGTGTATAGTGCTATGGAATGGTATCATATTTTAGCATGGGTGGCCTCAGTAATATGTTTCGGCATATTCTTTGGCCATTTTATTCGCCTCATACGTTTTGGGATGCCCAAAGATAAGGCGAAAGCGCAAGGCAGGACATCGGCCGGCATTCGTTACGCTTACATCAACTCTATGATGCCGCAGCATAAAGAATCGGCCTATCTTCATCTTCCTACCTACACCGCAGGAATAATTTACCATTTAGGGACCTTTTTATCCTTGCTTCTATTGATATTTTCGCTTATCAATATTTGGATAGGTTGGAAAATACCCGAACTTTTGGGATGGATACTGGGAGGTTGTCTGCTAATTTCGACACTTTGCGGTTTGGGGGTTTTAATTAAACGTATAGTCAAGCAGGAATTGCGCTCTTTTTCCAACCCTGACGACTACATTTCCAACGGTTTAACAACCATATTTCAAGCTATTACGGCACTTTTTATGGCATTCCCCCATCTCCCTGCCGTTGAAATGGTCTACTTTATCATATCCGTTTTGTTCTTGTTGTGGTTTCCGCTAGGCAAAACACGTCATATTCTCTATTTCTTTTTTGCCCGTTTACACCTCGGTTATTTTTATGGCCGCCGAGGCACATGGCCTGAACATTAGACGCTATGAAACCGATTGATCCCGTAAAACGAGAAAAAGCGCTGGCACTTTTGGCCTCTACCTCGGACAGTAAATTACTTACCCATTTGAATTCGTGTGTTCGATGCGGTCTTTGCGCTATCAGTTGCATGTATTATGACACCTTCCACGAAGCGAAGTATATTCCCGCTGTCAAAGTGGATATCGTGGCCTCCATATATAAACGTTATAACACCTTTTTGGGTAAACATGCGCCTAAATTGGTCAATGCCCGTCCCTTGAATGAAGAGACGGCGGAAGAGATGGTAGACCTGCTTTTCGGATCCTGCACTATGTGTGGCCGCTGCGTCACCCATTGCTCCATCGGAGTAGATATCTCCTATCTCGTCCATAAAGGCCGGGAAATGTTGGCAGAGATGGGCATGGTTCCGGCCTCATTACAATCCACGGTGGATGCCGCCGTACAGACCGGCAATAATATGGCCATTCCCGTCGAAGAATATACGGATACGATAGAATGGATGGAGGAAGAGCTGCAAGATGAGGTGGAAGACGAAAATGCTCGTATTCCGTTGGACGAAACGGATTGCAATATTTTCTATACCCTCAATCCACGTGAACCCAAATTTTTCCCACTCTCTATTAAGGCTATGGCTAAAATTTTCTATGCCGCTAAAGAAAGCTGGACCCTTTCCTCCAAATACTACGATGTAACCAACTACGGCTATTTCAACGGAAATACTGCCGAGGCAACTCTGATTGCCCGCAACCTTCACGATGAGGTCCTCCGTTTAAAGGGAAAACGTTTGATTTTGGGAGAATGCGGACATGGATCCTACGCCAACCGATGGGAAGGACCTAATTATTTGGGGCATTCCTACGAATTCGATATGATAACAGCCGTGGAACTGATCAAAGAGTACATCGATTCAGGGCGGATTCGTTTGGATAAAAGTCTCAATAGCGAACCGGTTACCATTCATGATCCCTGTAACTTGATACGCAACGGAGGTTTGTTTAAGACCCTGCGCTATGTGTTGCACGCATCGTGCAGCAATATCATTGAAATGGATCCATACGGCAACGACAACCATTGTTGCGGAGGCGGAGGCGGACAATTGGCTATGAGCGAATATAATGAACGCCGACTCGGAATCGGCAAGATCAAAGCCGATCAAATTAGCAAGAGTAGTGCCAAGATTGTAATTACCCCCTGTCACAACTGTGTGGATCAGTTATTGCAATTGAATCACACATACAAATTGAATGTCAAGATCATGACCGTTGCAGAAATTGTAGCTAACGCATTAATACTATAATAAATATGAGCAAATTGATTTATTTGGACAATTCGGCCACAAGTTTTCCGAAGCCTGATAGCGTGTATGAGTTTATGCACTCGTTTTATTGTTCCAAGGGAGTAAGTCCGGGACGTTCTGGCTTCGATGCTGCCTTGGAAGCCGAAGATATGGTAACCTCTACCCGCAAAATGTTGACCCGCCTTTTTAACGGTGGCGAGGACTATAATCGACTTACATTCAGTTATAACGCTACAGATTCACTTAACCTGATCATCAACGGTTTAGTCGAAAAAGGGACACACGTCGTTACCACAATGTTGGAGCATAACTCTGTATTGCGCCCCCTCTATATGCACCAACAAGCCGGAACCATAGATGTAACTTATGTGCCGTTTGATGAGGATGGTTATGTGCATCCGGAGGATATCGAAAAGGCGATCCGTCCAAATACAAAATTTGTTATTGTTACTCACTGTTCCAACGTGATAGGCACCATTCAACCGTTGACGGAAATCGGAGAAATCTGTCGCAAAAAGGGTATTCTTTTCGTTGTGGATGGAAGCCAGGGTGCAGGAGCAGTAGATTTGGATATGCAAGCCAGCAACATTGACGTATATTGCTTTACCGGTCATAAATGTCTGATGGGGCCGACAGGTATCGGTGGATCATACGTACGTGAAGGAGTTGAAATTAAACATTCCCGTGCCGGCGGTACCGGCGTCCGTTCGGCCTATCCCGGACACTTGGAAGAGTATCCTTATCGTTTGGAATACGGTACCCTCAACATTCTGGGCGTAGCAGGTCTCCATGCCGGTGTAAAATGGATTACCGAACAGGGAATAATGAACATTCACAGACGTGAAATGGAGTTGTGGAATATCCTGGTGGATGGCCTGCGCAAGAATCCGGCTGTTAAGCTCTATTGCTGCAAAAGTGCTGAAAACCACAATCCTGTGCTCTCGTTTAATATCAATAACTTCGATTCCAGCGACGTCGGCACCATGCTGGATGTGGACTACAACATCGCAGTTCGTATCGGTCTGCAGTGTGCACCCAAAGTACACGAAGGTATCGGCACCATCAACAATCACGGAACAGTTCGTATGAGTATAGGTGCCTTTACCACGGAAGAAGAGATCATTGCCGCCATCGATGCAGTCAATGAAATTGCCTCACTGCGTAATTAATCATTGCAAAAAGATCCTCAGATCATTTATATTAAAGAAGCCCTCGATCAATAACCGAGGGCTTCTTTAATAAGTTGTTATTTGCCAACCTTCATGACTTCTCCATGATCCTTGACAATGGCGCGGAGCCAACGCTCTCGGGGAATATCATTGATAGGACGTGCGGGAATCCCTTTACCGGAACCGTTATCCTTGAATGTGCCATCTTCATTCTGCTGTTTGATATTGCCATCAATGAATTTAATGAGCAGAAACTCCTCCAATTCTTTCCATCTATTAAAAAGTTGTTCCGATCTCTGAGTAGAGAATTCTGTGAGAGAGGCAATCGCCTGGTTCCTATTGCCGGCCTGCAGCATCTTTAGGGCTTTAGCATCAGCCTCTTTGATAAGTTCCAAACTGCCTAGTTCGAAAGCATCAATTTCAGCTCTAAGTACAGGCTCTACTCTGTTGTAGAAAAGATAGGCAAAGTGAGTCACTTTATTGAATAGCCAGAATGCAGAGGTAGGCGAATAGGTGGTCATGCCACCGTTACCCACTCTGAAACATTCGGGAACCTCGGTAATTGAGGTGTAAATGGGAGTCAACACTGAGGTTGCTGCGTCATCTACTCCGAACCAAATCACACCTCCAATCTCATCAGGGAGCCAACCACGGGATTGAGCTACAAACCAGAATCCTGTTTGCTGGGTGGCGATTGAGCGCTCATAGCGATATGCCTTTCCATCTACTTCAAAGCCCATCGGGCGCCATCTATAAGGAATCTCGTGAGGACCCGCACCTACATCATATCTAAAATCCATCGGAGTGTCCTCAAAGTGGTCTCTCATCACATTAGCGAGTTCTTTAACTCCAACTTTTTCTGTGGGTTTTATATAGAGCGGCATCTTATTGTCAGGATTGTGACCGAAAGCGAAGTCCAGATATTTATCTGCATCGAATGTGCCTTTGCCGAGAATATTGAAAGCAGCCCATACTCTTGCTTCACAGCCTCTAAGTGCTCCCCAATCTGCTGGCGCATAAGCATCACAGAAGCTGAAGTCCTTATCTTCGCCGGTGAAATAACCCTTGGAGCGGGCAAAGGAGATTACATCGGGAGTATAGAGGCAGTTTTCAGGATCATTGAGGGGAAATTTATGTATGCGGCTCTGATTGGCGTGTGCGCTGATATATCCGTCAGGAATCCTGATAGCAACCCAAATGGCTCCGAGCTCCTCTCCCTTGCCTACAATCTCCATTATCCAGCACTCATCCTTGTCCGCAATGGAGAAGGATTCTCCACCCGAAGGAAATCCGTATGTCTGGAGAAATTCGTCAATGATCGTGATAGCCTCACGTGCGGTACGTGCTCTCTGGAGAGTAACATAAATGAGAGAACCGTAGTCCATTATACCGTGACGGTTGGCCAGTTCGTGACGTCCTCCAAAAGTGGTTTCCGCAATAATTAGCTGGTGTTCGTTCATATTACCCACAGTCTGGAAGGTACGCTCAACCTGGTCAATTTGGCCAAGGTGCCTTCCCGAATCCCACTCATAGATCTCCATTTTTGACCCCTTGGGCCACGTGGCAGCGGGTACATAATAAAGTTCTCCATAGAGCTGGTGGGAGTCAGCGGAGTAAGTTACCATACAAGAGCCATCTTTGGAGGCCCCTTTGGTCACAATAACATTGGTACATGCGTTGGCTTCCACCTGTCCCAGCCAAAAAGCGAGCATCAGGCAGATTACGATTTGGAATGTTCTCTTCATTGTTTTCAGTTTTTTTATTAATATTTTCACGAATATAATAAAAAACTTGTTATCGGGATATTTATTATCTTTGCATCCTATAATAACTTTCACATCATGAGATACTCCAGGTTTTTGTTGACGATAACGCTGACACTGCTTTGCGGTAGCTTTTTGTATGCACAAAACCCTCAAGGCGAGCAGGGTCCGACCAATTTTATAGAGGTGGCCGCCAAAGAGGCAGACAATCTGATGAAAGAATTCGATCTCGATTTCCGTCAGGTCTTTCTTGTAGATTCCCTTTTACAGGATATGATGCCGAAAATGAATGAGGAGATGACTGCCATTCAGCGCTCAGGTGCCACCAATCGCGAAATCTTTATGATCACATATGACAAATGGCTCGACGCCATTGACAAGGAATACGAGAAAATATTTGACGAAGACCAGTGGAAACGATACCTCAAGTCGGCTCGCGGCAGAGAAAAACGCAAACGTGATAAACGAATGGCAGAAAGAGAAAGCAATTAATCAAATAAAAAATATATGTTAGCAAAAGAATGGTTAAAGAACGCTCAGGGCGTTATGAATAAGATTGAGGCAACTCAGATGGAGAATATCCGCAAGGTTGCAGAAGTTATGGCAGACACTATCCAATCAGGTCGTTGGGTTCACACCTTCGGCTGTGGCCATGCCACTCTCCCTATTGAGGAGATGTATCCCCGCATTGGCGGCTTCGTAGGATTCCATCCCCTGTGCGAACTTCCCCTTACATTTTTCACCCATATCACCGGTGAGATGGGTATTGACCAATTCCTATTCCTTGAAAGAACCGAAGGTTATGGCAAAGCCATTATGAAGGGTTGGAATTTTGACGAGAAGGATGTCCTTTGGCTCTTCTCACATACCGGTATCAACGCAGTAAATATAGACGTTGCCCTTGAGGCAAAGAAACGTGGTATGAAGGTCATCGCCTTTGGCTCGGCAGAGCAGACAGGCAACAAGGTTCCACGTCACTCAGGCGGTAAAAACCTCTTTCAGATAGCTGATTACGTAGTAGATACCTGCTGTCCCCTCATTGATGCATCCGTTGACCTCAAAAACCACCGGGACAAGATAGGTCCCGTATCCACGGTGGCTTTCATCACTGCCGTATGGATGACCATCTGCACCGTTGCCCAGATTCTTGCGGATCGCGGTGAAAAACTCTTTATCCACCCCTCTCACAATGTGCCCGGGGATACCACGGCCCAAGAGCGTCTGGATGCCTGTATTACCGAGTACAAGAAGAGAGTAAGAGGTCTTTAATTTTACACTACAAAATATCAGGGGGTGGCCGCAAAGTCGCCCCTTCTTAATCAACATGAAGAACAAAATCATAGCACTTCTAAAACAGGAGGTTAAACCGGCTCTGGGATGCACCGAACCTATAGCGGTAGCCCTTGCAGTGGCCCGCAGTTGCGAGCTTCTAAGGAACATTTCTGTGAAACCGGAACTCATTAATGTCAAGGTCAGCAACAATATCCTCAAGAACGGCATGGGGGTGGGAATCCCCGGCACCGACACGGTGGGACTACATATTGCTGCGGCCCTGGGATGCACTTGCGGTAAATCCAAGTATCGTCTCGAAGTACTCAAAGATGTGACTGATGAGAGCGTTTCCAAAGCGCGTGAGATGGTATCAAAAAGAAAGGTGACCATATCGCTTGCAGAGACTTCGGAGAAGCTCTATGTGTACGCTGAAGTTTGCTCTTCAAAGAAACAAGGCTCTCATAAAGCAATCACAATTATAAGCGGCAATCACGACTCTATAGTACATGAAGAACTGGATGGTAAAATCATCAAAAGCATAGAAAACAGCAACTCTGAAGATCCCACCGGTAATGGGCTTGAACCCGACTTTGCACGCAAAATCACGATTGAGCAGATACTTGACTTTGCCACCAGTACACCGCTTGAAGAGTTGGAGTTTATAATGGAGTCCGTCACTTTAAACAAAGCACTGGTGGATGATGGTCTTCGAAACAAATATGGCCTCCAAGTGGGCAGAACACTGCTCGCACCTATCAACAAAGATGTGTATGGGGACACCTATCTCACTTATGCCATGGCTTATACTGCAGCAGCCTCCGATGCGAGGATGGCAGGCAGTACTCTTCCTGCTATGAGCAACTCCGGAAGCGGCAACCAGGGTATCACTGCTACGGTTCCGGTTATCGCTATTGCAGAAAAATTGAAGTCTAATCATGAAGATCTGGCAAGAGCTTTGGTGATCAGCCACCTGGTAGCTATCCACATCAAAGGGCATTTGGGCAGACTCTCAGCTCTCTGCGGATGTGTGGTTGCCTCTACAGGATCAGCCTGCGGCATTGTCTACCTGCGCAAGGGAGGTTATGAGCAGATGTGTGCTGCCATAAAAAATATGATAGGCAACATTACCGGAATGGTTTGCGACGGAGCCAAAGTGGGATGTGCACTAAAAGTGGCCTCAGGAGTAGCCAGTGCGCTACAATCAGCAGTGCTGGCGCTCGATGGTATCTGCATATCTTCCAACGACGGCATCATAGAGGAGGATATCGAAAAAACCATTGCCAATCTCGGTAAAATCGGCTCTATAGGTATGCAGAGCACAGATGAGATGATTCTGGAAATTATGGTATGTAAATAAAGTGGTGCGCGTTGCGGGGTGCGGGGTGCGGGGTGCGAAGTGGAGTTATGAATAAGTTTAAGCTTAATAATTGATAATGAAAGCCACAATTAAAGCTGTATCGCTATTTTTGCTATCAATTTTAGTTCTATCATGTAATTCCACAAGCAAAAAGAAGGAAATTGATACAACTCTTGATGATGCATTACTATGGCGTATTTCTGGGAATGGCCTCTCGAAAGATTCATTTCTTTTCGGTACCAGACATATCGTTTCATCTTCCTTTTTGGATTCTATCCCTGAAGTTTTATCTATAATTCAAAATTCAGATTGTCTTATTATGGAAGTAGATATTAAGTCAAAGCCACCTATCAAAAGTCTCGGAATTGTTTTTAAAAAGGTTGTTAAAGATGCTTCCAAACATTTTCTTCCCGAAGATACAAACTACACAAAGCTATATAAAACAGCAGAAGGGTACTATTCTGTGGATGACTTATTGCACAAATACGATTTAGGAAAACTGCATAATATGAGGC
>JAAZEZ010000026.1 GCA_012511975.1 Bacteroidales bacterium
GAAAAATCCTAAGAAAAAAGTATAAAAATAAATAGTTAATATAATGTTAAACCTGTACATTGCATGTTGCCAAAAGTTGTACACTCAACATTGCCATTTTTTGTACATTGTAAATTTGCTAGTTACAGTTGGAAAAGAAAATAAAAAGATTGAAGATTTTAATAAAAAAATATGAATTATATGTATTAGCTAAGACTTTATCTGACAGTCGGGCACTTTATTAAGTATTAAATATTGGGTTTTTTAAGTCAAATAGACTTTGAGGTTACCACAATTTTATTTGATTAACTGGCATTTGCAGACAATAATGTGACGACAAACCGCTACCTCTTCAATGGCAAGGAACTTGAGAACTACACCTTAGGCACCACATACCTCGGTACCCTCGACTACGGCAAAAAACCCCGAAAGCTTACGGCTTTCGGGGTGGTATCAATAGCAAAGATTTCGTGAGCTTACTCCCACCTGAGCCTTTTGACGGTTTTGATCATTTCGCGTTTTATCCTGGGTGAAAGCTCCTGAGTGGCGAGCCATCCGCTGATTGCGTTGGCAATCTTTTCCCTTTCAACCGAATAATTGAACCAACCGAGTGCCTCAATCATCACGAGGCGGGTATATTCACTCTGAGAGGCATTGCCGGCGACCTCAAGCAGCTCATCAACCTTCCAATGGAGTGGATTGTTGCGTAGGGTCCTCATTTCGGATTCTCTTTTTAGATCATCCGCATTGAGGTCTTTGATGGTCTCCATCATTTTGGGTATATTGTTGAAGAAAGATCCCATATTCTTCGCAATATCTTCAGGCAGCTCATCGTGCTTTAATAGGCTCAGAGCCCCTTGGGTCGCATATTGTGTGCGAACCACTTCATGCGAATGGCGCACGATATCGATAAGCTCATCTTTACAATTCTCCGCTCCCATTTTACCCGCATAGTGGCAGGATTGTCTGCGGATCATCTCGAAGGGGTCGAAAATTCCCTTTTCTACCACTTTTAAAGTATTTTCGTCCACAAAAGGAGCAATGGCTGTGAGCACCTGCAAACGCACAATCCAGGATTCATCCTTGTCAAAGATTTTAGCCAGATCAGCAGAGTTGAGCTCTCCAAGTTCAGTGAGCTTTTTCACTGCCATTGCGCGGAATATAGATTCCTTCGAGCTGAGGAACTCCTTCCAATATTCGCTGCCTCCGACACCCTCATTCTTCATCTTGCCGTCCAATATATAAGACTGATTCGCGAGTGCGCGGGAGATCTCCGCTGCATCCACTCCTTCAGGAGCCGTGAATCTGAAAGTAGGATCACCGATCATATGTGACTCGAGGTAACAAACTTCCTTCTGCCAGAAGCCCGCCCTGATGCCGAGTGCCAGGTAGCCGATAAGCTGATCGGCCCATTTGTCCTGAAGCACATTGACCGTATTGCCCTGAGCTACCACATTGCGCCCATCATTGAAGATATGATAACCTGCAACATAGCCTGTCTGGTGAAAAGAGCCGTTATAGCAGGCATTGAATATGGTCAATCTTGCGCCGGTTTTGAGCTTCTGGATATCCTCAAGTACGATATTGATATTTGCGGCTGCAAGGGAGTCGTTAACCCTTTCAGCTTCTAACGTTTCATCCGAGAAAAGTGCGGGGTCCAGATGGAAATGCTCTGACATCTCCTTGATATACTCCGCTTTTTTATCGGGATTTCTCTTTACTGCACGGCGGAGATCATTCCTGAGGGTGCGTTTGAGGGATTCGATGTTCTCTCCGATGGTATATGCGGGAGCGATGCCGTTGATATACTGGGTTTCGGGAGCTCCGTGCTCGCTGAACATCATCACATCTGTCTCCGGACGCTGGATCTCGTTGTACAACTTAAACTTCATGTAGTTGTCCTGTCTGAAGTTGTAAAATTTGTTGCCGGATGCCTTTTTGAATGCCTGCGGGAAATACTCCCTGAAGAGCATGGGTTGTTGTCTCCATACATTCAGACAATCGGAGTTGTATGCGTGCCCTGCAAAGAAAATGAAATGGTCGAGGGGGTTGACCTCTTTATGAGCGGCAACCACCTTCTGCAAATATTTTTTCATTACCTCCATCTTATCGCCCGGAAAATCCTCGGGGACACGCATACGTGCCGAATAGAAATTGGGGCTGAGCTTCTGTGCTCCATTCTCGGTCAGGTTGTAATAAAACCAACGGGGGTTATTCTCATCCTGTCCAATGAATTCGAAGTCGAGATGAAGGTCGTCGTAATACCTGTCGGAGGTAACGGATGACTCCTCTCTCGGGAAGGTATTCTCGTTCATCTTGAATGCGGTGGTCATAAACTGAGCCTGGCGCACTCTGGCGATGGGAATATCGCCGATAAATACCATACCTTCGAGGAGAGGTTTTTTCTTGGAAAGGGCTATAATCTGAGCTTTTACATCTTCGGGCCTTGCCCAGTCGGAAGAGAGGATATAGGTACCCAAACCTTCACTTTGGAGCACTTCCCTGTAAGCATCTATTTCTGCTTTACAGGCATTATATGTCTCGTTGTCCACGAAAATGGCAAACGATGTGGTCGCCTTAGGGTCACATTTTACAATATTTACTTTTGCTTTGGGTGCGGCAACCATTGTGCCAGCCATAAGAATAGCACAAATCAAAGCAAATCCATTTTTCATAATAACTCTTTTCCTCATCGTGTGTACTCTTTTAAGCGGTTGATTGTTTTCATAAGTTCATCCGAAAGTCGAGGGTCGAGATCTTTTTGGTTGTCGAGGATAGCCTGGCAACCGTTGATGATTTCGACTCTGTTATAAGCCCGGACAAACCATCCCAATGCTTCTGCAAGGGCGATTCTGATCTCAAGATCATCTTCAGGATTGCCGATGACATTTAGGATGTCGTAGGCCATGTGAGGAAAAGGGTTGTTTCGTAGTACTACAAGATAGAAATCTCTGGTACTGGGCTTCTGTGAAGTATCTATAACACATCTCCAGCACTCGGTAAGTGTGCGCTCATCACTGTTGATCGTATTTTCAACATTCTCCCAGAATTCCTCTTTGTCAAAGATGAATTCATTGTCATTCATCACCGCATCCTTAAAGAAATGCTTTAAAAGTTCCACGTTGAGATGGTGTGCGCTGAAGCTCATATTGAATGCAATCCTTTTTGCAAGGTAATCCTCAAGATAAGCATTCACCATATAGGGAGCCAAATCGTTACGGCCAACTCTGCCCATATAGTACATAGCTTTTCTGCGGATAAACTCGTAGGGGTCATCCGATGCCAGCTTAAGCAATTCTATATAATTGTCATCATTGTAGTGTGCAAGCAAATGCAAACACTGGAGGCGCAGCATATAGTAGGGAGAGCTCTTATAGGTCTCGAGGAGGAGATCCGACATTTTCTCATATTTCAGCTCAAAAAGCTTGTAGAGAGCCAGACCCTGTATATCCACAGGGAGATTGTGCTCCATCACAGCGAGCCAGTAATCAGGATCTTTGGAGTGTGTCTTTATACGTGGCATCCCCTTGGGTCTTGCAAACCTGAAAGTGGGGTCGCCGATAATATGTGACTCAAGGATATTAATGTTCTTGGTCCATTCGCCGATCCTCATTCCATAAGCCAGCATACCCATCAGATCCGTGGAGGACTTATCCTGAAGCACATTGACGGAGTTGCCAAAGCAGGCAATTGTCTTGCCCTCGCCGAAAATATATTCTCCTGCGATAAAGTCACCGTTCCTGAAGTCGCCATTGTAGCAGGCGTCTAATATCACAACACGGGGATTTGGACCGATTGCCCTGATATCTTCAAGTTCAAATCCGGTTTTTGCATACTCAATAGAGTCCTCTGCGATTACCGCAGGGTCGTTCCACCCCTCAAACCAGGTGCTGTCTATACCATGTTCTTTAATATACCTCTCCATGGCATCCTGCACGCTATTTCCTCTTTTCTCAATATTCCTGAGCTGTCTGCGAAGCAATCTTTTACCCGATTTGTAGTAATCTTCTTCATACTCATTCGGTATAGCTCCGGTCAGATACTGCCTCTCGGTTACGCCGTGCTCGTGAAAGAGCATAAGGTCTACATCGTCTCGCTTCATCTCCTCTATCAGAATTTCCTTCATATAGGGATACATGGCGAAAAGATAGAACTTGGCATTGTCGGCGTGGCCCTGCAACGCAGCGGGTACCTGTTCTCCCATTACATAGCTCTGGTCTTTCCAGGCAATGAGACTGTTGGAGAATGAGCCGTCTCCGGTGTATTGTACTACCACATCAAGGGGATTTTCAACACTTCTCTCCTTTACCACCTTCCTGAGATAGTTGCGGATCTGAGCAAAGCCAGCCTCTCCTTTGGCGGTTGAGCGGATTCTTCCGGTGTAAATATCACAGGAGATTCGTTGAGGAGAATCACCGGCCAACCAGTAGTAATAGAGCTGGTGATGAGTCGAATCCTGATGGAGAAATCTGAACTTCAGGTCAAAATCATCATAGAAACGGTCTGAAGGTACCGATGAGTCATAATAATCGCAAACATCCTGATCCATTTTGAATGCGGAGGTGAAGTGTTGCGCTCCGCGAATCATCGGCACGGGGATATTCCCCACGAATACGGCTCCTTCAAGTCCCTGCTCATCGTAATACTTTTTAAGGAAAAATCTCACATGCTCGGGAGATTCCCAGTCAGCATAGAGAATGTAGGTTGCGAGTCCATCTTTTTCTATGACATCACGGTAGGCATGTATCTCCTCCTTGCAGGCATCATAGGTGGCCTGGTCAACAAATATAGCGAACGAGTTGCGGATGCTCTGCGATGGGGAGATAATATTTTGCTGCGCCCCCAGAGGGAGGCACAGCAAAACAAAACAGAGTAATGATATTTTTTTCATTTATTGGTACAGGATATTTTTTTAGAAAGTAAATCCGATTGAAAAATTAGCAAATGTTCTTGCGCTTGGGGTTAATTGGGGGCCGGGGTTGAGATTCCACCAGAAATTCTTGCCTTCAGTGTCGGTACCATAGCTGTAGTTGTGAAGTTCTTCATTGGAACGGAGATACTTACAGCTTGCAGCTACATAAATGGTACTTTTATCACCCAAGGGGAAGATGGCTTTCAGATTGACGCCGAACTGATAATAGTTTGCGCTAAGAATGGCAAGATCCTTCTCATAGAGGTCTCTTACCACCTCTGAATCGGGGAATGGGCCATTATAGATATGCTCACCCGCGATATTGAAGTTGTAACCTGCACTCAGGCCTGCGACGATAGAGGCATTGCCGGCCATGAAATTCTTCTTACCGTAAATTTCCCCATAAACGTTTTCAGCCTTGAAAGAGGATTCGGGGAGAATATAGGTGTCCAGCCTGTCGGTGTACTGGCCCTGAATACCCGCCATCCAGTCATAACCTTCCCTGCTATCTCTGAAGAGATCATACTTCAGGGAAATGCCGGTGAAGTCATACTTGCTACGGATAAATTTGGCTATTGAAATCCACTGCTGCACCTCGTATGTGGCATCGAGTACCTGAATGTATTCGATACCGTCAGTATGCTTCTTATAACCGTCGAGGGCAACCTTGTGGGTGAAAGAGTCACCTTCGAGCACCATTTGGAGATTGCCTCCCATTACCTGCTGAATGGTTGAGCCCATTCTGAAAGGTTTGGCAGGAGTGTGGAACACATCAATAACCTGATAAGTGTAGTTGCCCTCTGCAAGAACCTTTACATTTGAACCCTGATAGCCGTACTGAAGTGCACCGCCGAGTTTGTTGGTCTTGTAGTAGTATGTGCCAAGTCCACCGAATGAACCCACAACGGCATCAACATAAGTACCGACACCTCTAAGGTTAAATGCGGGTTGGTCTTGCTGGCTGTTGCTATTGAGCGGAGAATACCTGTCGAAAGCATTCTTGTACATAAATGTAAGACCTGCACTGTGATCGCCAAATGCGAAGACTGTGGAAGGCTTAACCTCGATGCCATATTCGTAAGAATCGCTTCGGGGGTCAATCTGCTTTGCACCACTCTTGGTAAAGTAGTTGGCAGTTACACCGAAAGCCACTAAATCCCAAAGAAGGGGAGTGGCCGCCTTCATGGTCATATCGTAAACCTGTTTCTTGAAATAACTCAGGCGTGAGTCTGCAAGAATATAGGGCATATCGGGGTCATGGGTAAGTCGGAGGGTATTGAATTTTGAGTTTTCCTGGGTTATGTTTTGGTAGGAAAATTCACCCCATACACGTGCTTTGCCGAGAGGACTTGAACCTGATGTGTTAACTTCGAGAGTCTTAAGGTCACCCTCCTGCTGAAGTCTGTAGGCGCCGACTTTCATGTCATAGCCTACCGAGAGTGTACCGAAGTCACTCAGAGGAGTCAGTATCATACCTGCCGCATTGTTCGAATTGAACCATGTGGCTTTGACTTGATTGATTTCCAGTACTGTCGGATAGATGGTAGATTTACTCCCCTGTGCCTGAGCAACCAATATTGTGCTCAAAGCTAAAACTGATGCGATAATATATTTTTTCATCTTTTTCATTGTTAGAGGTCAGTAAATTATTTCTTGTACCAGGTATTCCAGGAAGGAACGCCGGAATTGTTGCGGCGTACCATCGCTACAGCGTTGATCTGGAAGTCATCTGTAGAGTTGTTGGTGTCCATGTAGATGTGACGGCCATCCTCCTTTGTCTCACGGATCTTTCTGCTGACGCTGTTGCAATTGTAAGTAGCACCTGTATAGGTTGCGCCGGCATCCAGACTGGTAGGCATACGTTTTTGATTGATCTTGGTAGCGTTGTTTACAATTTCAACGGCATCAGTAACACAATCGATGGGGATTGGATATGCTTGGTTGGTTCCACCCTGGGGCTGTACCCAGCCGTTAGGGTCAATTTCGGAGTCTGGAAAGAAAATGGCGTAAGCACCTCCGAAGACAGTTACAAGCCACTGTGTGCCAAACACGCCCTTGTCAAATGCAAGAATCATGTTGTGTGCATTGGGGTTGTCGGGGTTAACGCTCTGATTGACGATGAAAGTCTCGAATTCAGCACCGCTGAGGTCAACCGGACTGGTCGACTTGATGGCGGTATGGTCCTGCGCAATTTGTGCGATGATGATGGACTCACCGGGTTGTACAGGAAAGTCGTTGCCATCACCGGGCACCTGCCAGATTGAGGCTAGGTAGATGTAATTTTCGGGTTTTCCATCAGGAACCTCCCAATTGTAAGTCGCTGTTGAAGCCTGTAAGGGTAGTATATTGCCAATACCAAGACCATCAACATACTGCACATCCTCACTATTGTTGTAGATCTCATAGAACTGGTCCTTGAAATAATATCCTGTAGAACCGTTAAAAAAGATCTCTTTTAAGATGAGTGCTCCTGCCTTGGAGGAAACAACCTCTATGTTAAAGGTCTGGCCTCCGGTAAGGATGTTGATGTTTGTCAAGCTGCCGCTGAAATAGTAGGTAAATCCACCGCCGGCTGATTCAGCGGTTGCTGTTACCGTATAAACTCCGGGAATCAGACCGTCAGCGCTAACGTTGCCGGAAGCATCTGTAGTCCGGGAAATCTCGAAATTCTCAGCATAGTTGATAAAACGTACTGTGAAGCTTGCAGGACGTGGTGTGTCTGCGTCCGCACTACTGACAGAAACCTTGACATTTGCGTTGATAGGAGTCACGTCCACGATGTCCGCTACTTGCTTGAACTGCTCACATGAGAGGGCTGTCAAGAGTACTATTGCTAATAAAAAGTATTTTTTCATAATCCTATCCTCCGTTTAGAAAATGTTAACTTTAAGATCGAAACCGAAGAACAATTTGTTACCGCTGAGAAGCTCGGTAAATGAACCGGGAGTTCTCTTGGACTCATAGAGAGGACGACTGTTGAACATATTGTTTACGAAGAACGATGCGGTAAGTCTGTCACCGATTTCCTTCGAAATATTGAGGTTGAAGGTCACTGTGGGGAAATACTGCTCTACGATGAATCTGGTTTCGCTCCTGGCATCAAACATATATGCAAATTCGGGATCATCCTTCTTGGAAGGGTCAAAGTTATATACCTTGCCGTCCTTGTAGGAGAGGTACTTTATGAACATTGTGTCATTGCCGTACTCAGTCCAGAATTTCTCAAACCAGTTGACCTGGGTTGCAAGTGTGATTACAAATCCTATCTCAGGGATGTTGTGTGTAAGACGGAGTGTGGTAATCAGGTTGTCAGTACGTGAAGTGGTCAGCCCCTCCTCATAGATTGCAACATTGCTTTCAATTTGGTTGCCTCGAGTGTTTTGGTCAAAAGTGTAACCGTTGCTTCTCGCAGTGTACTGGTTCCAGGCACCATTTAGGAATACGGATGTCCTTATGGCGTCGAAACGGCCAAGATCCAGTTCAAACTCGATGCCCCTATTGTGTCTGTAGTGGTTGTTCATCGGTTTTGCATAGGTGGAGAAGATGTTGTAGGTGCCTTCATACTCGGGAGTGTAAACACCTTCAGAATTCTTAACCGCCTTATATTTCACAAATTCGACGAGATTGTAACAACTGATATCTTTACCAAGGGTATAACCATTATTTGTGAGCTCGTCATAGGCTGTAACGGAGAGACGGTACTGATCGAAGAGTTTCAGGTCTATACCTACTTCCGCTTTGCGCATCTTGGCGATCTCAAGGTCTGGGTTGCTT
The DNA here is from genome assembly GCA_012511975.1 of Bacteroidales bacterium. Lineage (GTDB taxonomy): Bacteria > Bacteroidota > Bacteroidia > Bacteroidales > UBA932 > Cacconaster. Next base: position 8,666 of record JAAZEZ010000026.1, read on the forward strand.
GTGTCGAACACTCTTACAGTGGCTACAGTCTGTCTGTATGTGCCCTCCTGGAAGTCATAGTTGTTGTAGTTGAAGAAAGCCCTTTCAGGATAGAGCATCAGGGCTGTAGGAGCCTTGGCGGTCTTTCCCCAGCCTCCGCGGATTGTCAGGATATTGGGAATAATCTCCATTGATGCGTTGATACGGGGAGAAAGGGCTGTCTTGCCGTTAATAAGGTCAAAACGGGCACCTGCTTTGATGCTGAGCTCATTTCTGCCGAAAGTATGCTTGTATGTGTCTTCAAAGAAGAGGCCGAGTTGATGAACGAAAGGAACATCATAGTAGGGCCTCTTGCGATATGAAGAGTAGTCGCTGGAGTTGTTTCTGAAAGGAGGAGTCTCATCATCATAGACCTTTCCTTCACCGAGGTTACCATCTGTTTTGTAGTCGGCACCTACGAGGATGTGGTTATTGATGTTACCCCATCTTTTATTGAAGTTGGCCTTAATCTGAGCGTAAGCGTTGAGCTCCTTACCGAGAATTTCGTAAGTCTCGATATATTCGTAGGGGAGCACTTTGATCCAGTTCTCAGCTTCGCTTGCAGGGATGTTGGTAATTTTCTTACCATTTATGTCGTATACATCCTGGCCGGCGACGTTGGAAAGGATAGCGCCGTCATATTCACAGACTGTGTGGAGTGATTCCGCATTGGAGAGTAGCTGGTTGTGGTAGTCGTACTTATCGGCGTAGCTTATTGCTGCAGCGTAAGTTATGTTATTTAACCAGCCTTTGTTGATGTTGACAGTACCATTGGTGTTCAACCTTACGCTCTGTGAGTCACCTTTAGTAACGAGCATTGTGCGCAGGTCATCGGGGTTCAGTTCACGTGTGTCCTTGCTGATACCCAGGTCGAGAGTGGTGTTGGTATTCCAGTTCTCGCCAAATTTCTTTGACCATAAAGCCTTTGCGTTGAACCTTTGGTAGTAAGCGTATGCTTCATAGAGCCTGCTTGTGTTGTATGCATAGTCACCGGAAAGGTTGAGGTGACCGGCATTCTCGCCAAGTTTGAAGCCTACTGATGCGGCTGCCTGATAAGTGCTGGGAGTAGCCTTGAGACGAATGCTCAGAGGCTCTTTTCCCGCCTTGGAACGGATAATCACAGCACCGGAATTCAGGTCACCATACTCTACAGAGGGGATACCCCTGATGACCTCGATAGACTCGATGTTGTCAGTTGAAACCATACGGGAGTCGATACCTGACATTGTTCCGCCTGCTCCACCGGTAATGGAGGGTGCAAGAGCCTGCATGTTGGCGTTGGAAGAGAGAGGAGAACCGTCTACGATAATGGCTGTACCGATACTCGTAGCGTTACGGATGGTGATGTAGTTGGCGCTCGAAAGGTAGGGATTGGTAATCGCTACGCCGGGAAGCAGTTGCATCACGTCGCTCAGAGAACTGGTCTGCAGGTGGTCCATTGCCTGTCTTGAGATGTTGGATGCAGTGGCTGCTCCCGCTTTACTCTGGGTAGCCACAACCTGCACCTCGTCAAGGCGGAAGTTCTCTACTTGCATTTCAAAGTTGAAGACATTCTCTTTGCCCTGGACAATTTCAATTTTCTGCTCGATTGTCTTCATTCCAACAAATTGAACCTGGATAGTGGATTTTCCTGCATCCACTCTCTTGAATTCAAAGTTGCCGTCTTTGTCTGTAGTGGTATATGTCTCCGAAGGATACAATATCACCACGGCAAATTCTACGGGCACATTGGTGCCCTGTTCCAGCACTTTGCCGGTTACCGATGTGCCGGAAGTGCTCCTCGTCTGAGCGAAGGCTCCTACACATGCGAACAACAGGCAGAGTATAAGAACTTTCTGAATTCTTTGCATAAGTTGTGTTGAATTAGGGTTAATAATAATTTGTATGTTTGTTTAGTTTTCTCTTTTGAGACGGTTAATGCTCTTAAGTAGTTCGTTTGCCACTCGCTCATCCTTTTCGTTTGCGAGTAGTTCTGAGCACCTTTTAATAATTTCATCCTTTTGATAGGAATAGACGTACCAACCTAAAACCTCGGCAATTGCTACCCTGAACTCTTGGTCGGTCTCATTTTGTAAAAGCTTGAACATCTCCTCCAGAGCATGGGCATTACAGCCGTTGCGCTCTCGCTTGACGGTAAACTTCTTTTCCTTGAGTGGGTGATCGGGAGAGTTCAGCAGAGCGTATTCCTCAAGTTCCTTTTCAGTAGGATAATAATGTCTCCTCATCGGCTTTATGTAGAACATCACCCTTGAGTTGACAGCAGGGTCATCCTTGAGAGTATCATAAATATCCTTAAGGTCAGGATCACCGCACTCGTCGAGCGTCTGAACGCTGAGTCTTTGAAGCAGCTCATATGAGTCTTCAACTCCAAGCCTGATAGCTTGGGAAAGGTATGAATCCGCTCTTCTTTTGAGTGACATGAAGGCTTCCAGACGCACGACAGGACTCTCGCTATTCCTTTGGATATCGAGTATCTCCTGCGAAGTGATGGCATCGGTCTCGGAGAGAGTCTTGATTGCAAGAGCCCTTATATCGCAATTGGAGTGGTTGAGAAGTTTTTTCCAGTACTTGCTGTCGTTGCGACGAATAACTATTGTTTTATCAAGGTCAAGCTCCGGATATGCATTGGCGAACCGGAAACTGGCATCACCGAAGAGATGCGACTCAAGGGTAAGCTGCCCTTTTGCCCAGTTGCCGAAACAAACACCGGCATTGAGCAGACCTATATGTTCGTTGGTCCAGGTGTCCTGCAGGGTGTTGACGGTATTGGCCTTCACTACCATAGTTTCTCCGGGATTGAAGATCCAGTACCCGGCTATATAGTCCTCGTTGTTGAATGCTCCATTGAAGCAGGCATCAATTATCACAACACTTGCGTTGGATGTATATCCATACATATCAGGGATATTGATGTCCATATTGGCATAAAAGGTACTGTCTTTGGCCTCAAGCTCCTGTGCGCCGGCAAACCACTCTCTGGGGATTCCGTATTTTTCCATATACTCATTGATGGTGGCGGTGGTGTCTTTTGAGCGTCTGATCCTCTGGCGGAGGGTGAGTTTAATATTTTCGATCCAGGCATCCAGCGTTGAGGATTTAGGGGTTGCACCCAAATATTGGGTCTCCTCGGATCCGTGATGGTGAAGGATTGCCAGATCATACCTCGGCTTAGCGAGGGTGTTCATCAACTTTTCTCGCACGAATGGTTCAAAATTGTGATTAATAAAGTCCAGGTCAGCACCTCTCTCTGAGCCCAGGAAGGGAAATTGCTCCCTGAGTGTCCACATTTCGTCGATACGAGCGTTATATGAATCGGAGTTGTATCCATGTCCGGTAAATACCAGAATGTTGGAGATCTTTTTGGCTTGTCCTCTTTTCTGTGCTATCGCTTTTTTGAGATAGGCGGAAATTGCAGAATATTTGTCGATTCCAGGGATCTTCGGAGATTTGATGCGTGAAGTCCAGATCTCACATCTGATGGTTTGCGCTGATTCTGCGGTTAGCGAATAGTAGTGCAACAATGGCTTGTCCTCATCCTGTTTGAGATATTCGAAGCGGAGGTCGAAGTCGTCGTAAAACCGGTCGGAAGGGACCGAAGAGTCTTTCCAGTCGGCTTTTTGGTCCATCTTGAAAGCGGTGGTCAAATGCTGTGCGTCCCGGATCATCGGTATGGGAATCTCCCCAACGAGCACAGCACCTTCAAGATTGTGTAAAGTGTAATAGTGCTTTAGCACTGTTCTTAGAGAATCGGGATGCTGCCATTTGTCAATAATCAGAATTCCCTCTTTGCCAATAAATGACATTGATGCGGTAAAGGCATCCAGGTCATCTCCGATGGCTTCATAGGTCTTTTGATCGGTAACAACAGCCACTTTGGTGGTGCGTGACTTGGTCAATCCTTTTGTTGCTGCAGGTAATGAGGTCAACATCAGAGCCGTCAAGGCAAGAATAAGTGTTTTTTTCATAAAATGCCAAAAAAATGTTTTGTGTGTAAACCACAAAGTTACTTATTATTTTGATTTCACAAAGAAAACGAGAGGCAATTGGGGAAATGTTTTGATAACTTGAAAAGAGGTTGGTGCTTTTGATTATTATAATTACCTTTGTAAGTTACGTTAATGGTGCAAAAACTTATTATTTAACAATAAAAACATGATGAAACGTTCTTTTCTCTACCCTATCATGCTGATAATCTTTTCAGCATTTCCACTGGTCCTAAATGCACAGAAATCAAAGCCCGCTCTGGATCATTCGGTCTATGATGGCTGGAAAAATGCCGGCAACGTTTCCGTCTACAACGACGGCGAATGGGGTCAATTTTATATTTCACCTCAGGAAGGTGATGGCACTATTGAATTCTACAACCTAAGGACAGGCAGACAGATCTCCATTGAAAGGGGCCAGCAGGCCAGATTTTCAAAAGATGCTACCAGAGCGATTTTTAAAATAATTCCTAAATTCCAGGAGACCCGCCAGGCTAAAATAGAAAAAAAGAAGAGCAAGGATATGCCCAAGGATACTCTCGGCATTCTCAATCTTATCACAGGCGAAGTGACCAAATTTCCTCTTCTCAAAAATTTCAAATCCGGTACTCTCACAGGTGACTATATCGCATTTCAAAAAGATACCACTTCCAATCTCTACATACTCAACATTAAAACGATGGCTTTGGACTCCCTGAAAAGTGTATCCGAATACGCTTTTTCCAGGGAAAACGATATCCTGACCTACACCACCAAACCCGATCCCAAAAAGGATTCAATTACCATCCCCGGCATCTATCTGCTTAACCCCGCTACAGGCGTAACTACAACGCTGCTCCAGGGTTCCAAGGATGCAGTCTTCGGCGATACTTATTTCACCGAAGATGGATCCAAGGTGGCGTTCTATGCAAATACTGATACCACAAAAGAGGCTAAGAAATTTACCAACATCTATCTCTACGATGGCACAAATACCAGAATTATTGTTCCCAGGGATGCTGAATGGATCCCTGAAGGCTGGATGGTCAGCGACAATGGCAGCATCAACTTCAGTAAGGAGGGAGACTATATAACCTATGGCACTTGTCCGATATCCCGCGAAAAGGATACAACACTCGTAGAGTTTGAGCAGCCCAAACTCGATATCTGGAGCTGGAATGACGAATATATACAGCCTATCCAATTGAAGAACCTCAACCGCGAGAAAAGGCGCACTTATTTGGCAAAAATCAACATTGACGGCACAAATCCCGTGCAATTGGCCGATATGACTCTCGAGAGCATCGGCATCGGAGACAAGAACAAAGAGCAATATGTTATTACCTATACCAACAAGCCTTACCGTATGTCACAACAGTGGGATATGAATCCTAAAAATGATGTATACAAAGTTTCACTGGTCGATGGCAGCAAAGAGCTCCTAGCAGAGGGTGTTCCCTGTAATATGATGATGTCATCTCCTGACGGAAAATATTACACTTTCTATGATGCCGAAGCAAGAATTTGGTATCTTTACACCCTTGCAACGGGTGAGGTTAAAGATCTTACTTCAGAATTAGGAGTAATTTTCTACAATGAGGATCACGACACACCCTCACTTCCGAGACCTTATAGTAATGCTGTTTGGTCAGAGAATTCGGACTATTTCATTATTCGCGACAGATATGACTACTGGCAGTTTGATCCTACCGGAGCAAAAGCTCCTTTCCTCCTGACTGAGGGTAAGGGTCGCGCCACTAACACCACATATACTTTCGCAAGCCCCTACAATGATCCTAAGTCATTCCTGAGTCGATCGTTTGAGATCAATGCCGACAAACCAATCTATTTCCGCACCTTCGATAGGACAACAAAGGAGACGGGCTTTGCCATGAAGGATATCACCAAGAGGAGGGCAACTCTCCAACAATTGGTGAAGGGCCCCTATACCTATGATGCCATGGGCATCTGTACAACAGGTAAAAAGCCGATCTATATCTATTCGAGAGGCTGTTTCGAGGATGGAAAGAACATCTGGATGACCTCCGACAATTTCAAGACAGAGGTGCAGGTGACCGATGTAAATCCTCAGCAGAGAGATTACAACTGGGGTACCGTAGAGCTTGTCTCCTGGGATACTGCAGATGGCATCAAAGCGGAGGGACTCCTGTTCAAACCCGAGAACTTTGATCCCACAAAGAAATATCCTCTGATGATCTATTTCTACGAAAAATATTCTGATGATCTCTATGCCTCCCGTTCACCTGCACCGAGCCGTTCGACGGTCAACATTCCCTATTTTGTCAGCAACGAGTATATCGTGTTTATTCCCGATATTTACTATACCGACGGTCACCCCGGCCAGAGCGCTATGAAGTCGATAATGCCCGCTTGTGATATGTTGTGCGGATATCCTTGGATTGACGGCGATAATATGGCTATTCAGGGGCAGAGTTGGGGAGGTTATCAGGTAGCCTATATGATTACACAGACCAACCGATTTAAGGCGGCCGGCTCCGGCGCTCCCGTGGCCAATATGACAAGTGCTTACGGCGGTATTCGCTGGGAGAGTGGTATGGCACGTACATTCCAGTACGAGCAGCAGCAGAGCCGCATCGGTAAGGACCTCTGGGAGGGATTTGACCTTTATATTGAAAATTCACCCCTCTTCTTCGTGCCCAATGTAACCACTCCCGTACTCATCATGCACAACGACGAGGATGGTGCAGTACCTTGGTGGCAGGGTATCGAGTTTTTCAATGCCCTCAGACGCTGCGGCAAAGAGGTATGGCTGCTCCAGTACAACGGAGAAGCTCACAATCTCAGTGAGCGCCGCAATGCTCGTGACCTGAGCATCCGTCTAGAACAATTCTTTGACCATTATCTTAAAGGTAAACCCGCTCCGGTATGGATGAGTAAGGGTGTTCCTGCAACACTCAAGGGTATTGCCCTCGGATACGGCTACGACCAATAATATTTATAACCTGAGAATGTTGCACGAAAAACTAGCTCAAAATATTGCGTATGTCATTGATTATTAGTACCTTTATGTTATATTAAGGGGAGAATATAGTATTGATTTATAGAGACAATAGTTATGGGATTCAAGCAAA
>JAAZEZ010000027.1 GCA_012511975.1 Bacteroidales bacterium
GAGAAGATAAGGAAGTTAACACAATTATTAACTTTAATTTTTTATTGAAATGGCTGTAAAAATTCGCCTATCGCGCCGCGGAAAGAAGGACTACGCTTTCTTCCATATCGTGGTTGCAGACTCCCGCGCTCCGCGTGACGGTCGCATAATCGAGCAGATCGGTCACTACAACCCCAACACAAATCCCGCCACTATCTCCCTCGACGGAGAAAAGGCCCTAAACTGGCTTAACAAGGGTGCTCAGCCTACTGAGACCGCCCGCCGCATCCTCTCTTATGAAGGTGTTCTCCTCAGGAAACATCTCCAGGGTGGTGTTGCCAAAGGTGCTTTCTCTCAGGAAGAGGCTGACAAGAGGTGGAATGCATGGAAGGCCACGAAGGAGCAAAAAGTTAAATCCAAAAAGCAGGATATCTTCAATCAGGATCTTGAAGCAAGAAAGGCTGCTATCAGCGCTGAGGCTAAGGTAAATACCGAGAGAGCTGAAACTATTGCCAAGAGGAAAGCCGAAGAGGCTGCCGCAAAGGCTGCTGAGGAAGCTGCCGCACGTGCCGAAGAAGAGGCTATTGCCGCTGAAGCTGCTGCTGTTGAGGCCGCCTCTACCGAAGCTACTGCTGAGGAAACCGCAGAACCTGCTGCTGAAGCATAGTTTCAGATGAAGGTTGCGAAATCTTATGGTGACAAAGGGGATGTTGTTGTAAACTTGTCCCCATCCGATCCAAAAGATATCAATTTTAAAGGACCGGTGTTCATCTATTTTGATGGACTACCGGTTCCCTTTTTTATAGAATTCTGCCAGGCAAAAGGGGGGCGTTATATTTTGAAATTTGAAAATATCGACACTTTCGAAGAGGCGGAAGAGATAGTGGGCAAAGAGATTTTCTTCGATATTGACGAAGATCAGGATAGTGAGCTCCCGATCATAGGTATGGAGGTGTATGATAGTAATAATACTCTCATAGGAGTGATCTCCGATTATACCAATGCCTCCGGCAACGAATATATCGCAGTTATATATGAGGGTGAAGAGGTGCTTCTGCCTCTGCACGACGATCTTATACTTGAGTGGGGAGAAGATCACATTATTCTTGAAATCCCTGCCGGACTACTCTAAGAAGGCTTTTTATTAAAGAGAAGCGGCGACCGAATGGTCACCGCTGATCTCTATTAACCTAAAACTTAACCTATGAAAAAACTATTCGATTTATGAAATAGCAAACCGCGTGCCACAACAAAAAAAATCGCTTTAATTCGTAAAAAATTCGTGTAAATTCGCGAAAATTTTAATCCTTCATGTCGAGTTCTTCGAAAGGAATATCCATTATCGGATACTTATCTCTCTCTTTACTATAGTTATAATGCCACCATTCGCCATCATAGGGCGTAAAACCGTGTCTTACCATAATGTCCAAGAGAAGGGTGCGGTTGTAAATGACAAGATCGGGAAGGTCCATATATCCGAGGGCAGCCTGTTCCGTAAATTCGTCAAATTCCGTAGGCATCTCCAGTTCTTCGCCGGTTTCCAGATTGATGATGGTCAGATCTACGGCAAATCCGCGGTTGTGATTTGAGCCTTTAGTTGGTGAAGCCACAAATACGGTGTCTTGATAGACTTCATAAAAATAGAGGGTGGCCGCATAGGGGCGGTAAGCATCAAAAATTTTCAAACCGAGTCCTCGTGTGGAGAGCTCTTCCTGAATAGCAAGCAGCGCTTCAGCCACGGGACGGCGTGCGTATGCTTCCGGACTGGTATAAATTTGAGTGCCGGTGAAGTTGTTTTCAGTAGCATAACGGATATCCAGCACTACTCCCGGAATAAATGTGCTCAGGTCCACCAATTCCATATCAGGGTCGGCATCCACGCTCTCGAGATATTCTTCAAATGTGTTGATGATTTCAAGTCCGTAGGGGTTGCGCGGATCCGGGCCTTTATGCTTGGGAGCGCAGGAAAATGCCATAAAGGCCGCCAAAAGCAGCGGCAGAAGTCTAAAAGTCAATTTCATAGGGTTTAATCTTTCTTCGGTGTAAATATAAGTTCGTCAAGGGTCCTTTTGGGTACGTGGTGCGTACCGTCGGGTTCTCTCCAATATTTGTAGTCTCCCTCTTTAATATCGTCAACTATAACCTTTTCTTTAGGTACTCCGAGAGCGAGGACATTGATGATCTTAAGATGGTCAGGAAAATTCAGTATTTCTGAGAGTTCGTCGCGTTTTACCGCACCGATGATGCAGCCACCATATCCAAGCTCCACTGCCTGTAGCAAAATGCTTTGTGCTGTAATGCCGTGGTCACAGGAATATCTGTCGGATATGTTTGTGTCGTGAAGTTGAATTATATATGCGGCAGGACGCTCACCTTCACACGGACCATCCCAGTCGGTCAGATAGCCTGCCCAGGCCAGAGTGGGGAAGATAGCTTCACATTGTTCCTTATCGGAGTAAAGAGCATATTTGAGTGGCTGAACATTGCGTGCAGAGGGTGAAAAGCGCGCAGCTTCCACCATCTTGAGCAGATGTGCCCTGTTTACCGGCATATCCTGGTAGAAACGACGGTAGCTACGGCTCTTTTTGACAAGATCCAGAAACTCCTTCATTATTTGTTTACGAGTGTGATGGAGATGATGGAAATATCACTATCGGGACGACCGTTACGGTCAGTCTTCACGGAGGCTATCTTGTCGATGACGTCCAGTCCTTCGATGGTCTCGCCAAAGATGGTATATTCACCATCAAGGTGTTTGCAGCCCTCCTCGCTCTGTACAATATAAAACTGCGATCCGCTCGATTCTTTGTCGGGATTGACGGCATCACCGCGTCTTGCTGCTGCCAATGCTCCCTTTTTGTGGCTCTTGCCGGCTTTAACACACTGGGAGATCTCGTTAGGAATGGTATAGCCGGGACCGCCCATTCCTATTCTGTCAAACTTTGTCGAATCCTTGGTGTTTGGGTCGCCCACCTGGATCATGAAGTTATTGATGACCCTGTGGAAAAGGATGTCGTCGTAGAAATGTTTATTCACAAGTTTGACAAAGTTGTCACGGTGTATAGGTGTTTCCTTATAGAGCTTTACCTTTATTGTGCCTTTTGTGGTTTTGATGGCGTATATCGGCTCCTCGGGGAATTTGACTTTGATGGCTGCAGCATCGTCGCCTTCCTGCAGCTTGGTTTCTTCTCTGTTCATGTCCTCTTGATTGTCAATTGTGTCGTCTGTTTCAGTTTCGGATAGTGTGGTCAAAGATTGAATCTCCTCTGAAGTGTCGTTTCTGGATTTGTTGCCGCCCTTACAGCCGGCTATCACGAGCGCTGTTGCGCAGAAAAGTAGTAATAATCTCTTTTGCATGATCTTTAGGGTTTTTGAATCTCAAAATTAGCGAATTTTTTGTAAGTTTGCTAATTAATTATTGTTGTGAGATGGCGAATCCATTGAAACAGCTTGCGGGCGAAACGGCGATTTATGGACTGAGCACTATATTGGCCAGAATAGTCAATTTCCTGCTTGTTCCTCTTTACACCAGGGTTCTGGTCCAGTCTGATTATGGTGTGGTGACCGAGTTTATGGCCTACATCGCCATTCTTCAGGTAGTGCTTATGCTTGGCCTGGAGACTGGATGTTTCCGTTTTGCCAGTGGGGAAGGTGTTGACAAGCGCTTTGTCTTTTCCACGGCATTTGTCATTGTCAGCCTTCTTTCACTCATCTTTTTCCTGGGAACTTCCCTCTTTGCGGGTAATATAGCTTCGGGACTTGGGTATGAAGGGTTTTCCAATATCATAATATATGTTGCCGCCATTCTTGCAATAGACTGTTCTACTGCGATTGTCTTCGCAAAACTCAGATATAAACACAAGGCATTGAGGTTTGCAATCATCAAGACCCTTAAGATTTTTACCGAACTTGGAGTCAATCTTATCCTTTATCTGGTGATGCCGGCCCGTTTTGCTGCGAATCCCGACCACTGGTTACTTAATTTTGTGAGTGCTACACCCGACTTCACATACGCGATATTCTCCATTTTCGTTAGCTGCATACTCGCGCTTGTAATGCTTTTACCGGATCTGATGCATTTGAGATTGCGTATCGATCGCAAATTATGGAAACCGTTACTGGCATATTCCCTTCCTTTGATGATTGCAGGTCTCCCTGGAGTGATGAATGATTTCCTTGACAGGATATTGATGCGCTTTCTCAACGCAGATCCTATTGCCTGGAGAGCAGATTTAGGTGTCTATCAGGCCGGAGTCAAGATTGCGGTGATAATGTCGCTCTTTATTCAGATGTTCAGGTATGCAGCGGAGCCGTTTTTCTTCCAGAGGCAGAGGGAGAGTGACAGTAAGAGTGTCTATGCCGATGTGATGCAGTGGTTTGTAGCCTTCTGTATGTTTGGTTTTCTGGCTATAATGCTCTTTATGGATGAAATCGGTCTAATACTAGGTAAGGATTTCAGAGTGGGACTCTCTATTGCTCCGGTAATGCTGATGGCTTATGTGGTACTGGGAATGCTCTTCAATGTGGATATGTGGTATAAACTGGTCGGAAAGACAAAGTATGCCATATATGTCGCTCTCGCCGGTCTGGCAGTGACTATTGTAGTAAATGTGATATTTATGCCGATATATTCCTATCACGCTGCTGCATGGGGCCATTTGGCCAGTTATTCGGTGATGCTGCTCATCAGCACACTGCTGGGTCGCAAACATTACTATATTCCTTATAAGTGGTGGCGTATTTTTCTTTTAATCGCCATTGCCCTCGTTATTTTCGGACTCAGCACACTCCTGCCGGAAATGCCTCTTTGGCTTAAACTTATAGTTCAAGCGCTAATTGTAATGATCTATCCGGCGATTATTGCCGCGATTGTATTTTTTGAAAGGAAAAAGAAAAAACTCTCGTTATATGAAAGTCAGAATAGTCAATAAATCTGCATTTGATATTCCTCAATATGCCACCCCACATTCGGCAGGAATGGATCTGCGGGCCAATATCACCGAACCTATAACACTGGGTTCTCTCTGCCGCGCAATGATTCCAACAGGTCTCCATATAGAGCTTCCCGAAGGTTATGAGGCACAGATAAGACCACGCAGTGGTCTGGCTGCCAAACACGGCATTTCAATTACAAATAGCCCCGGTACAATAGACGCCGACTATCGTGGTGAAATCAATGTGTTGTTGGTAAATCTTTCTCCCGACCCTGTTACAATCAATCCTGGAGAACGTATTGCACAAATGGTGGTTTCCCGCCACGAAAAAGTGGAATGGGAAGAGGTGGAAACATTGGGAAATACCGGACGTGGAGCCGGAGGGTTCGGTTCCACAGGCAGAAAATAACAATATAGGAGGGCAATTATTATGATCACACTTGATGAACTTTATAAATTGTACAAGAAATGCGGCTCCCTGACCACAGACAGTCGCAAAATTACCCCACGAACCATGTTTTTCGCTCTCAAGGGAGAACGCTTCGACGGTAATGATTTCGCGCTTGAAGCGCTGGATCAGGGAGCAAAATGTGCGATAGTGGATCGTGCAACGCTCGATGCCGCCTCTCCCGGGGTTGGCAAAGGGAGTTGCATCTTAGTAGAGAACGTGCTTGCAACTCTTCAGAAACTGGCACACTATCACCGTACTCACTTCGATATTCCTGTGCTGGCAATTACCGGCACCAATGGAAAGACTACCACAAAGGAGCTTATAGACGCCGTGCTCTCACAGAAATATAGGACTATGGCCACCGAGGGCAATTTAAACAATCATATAGGCGTACCCCTGACACTGATGAACATCAATGAGAAGACTGAAATTGCGATAGTGGAGATGGGAGCGAGCGCTCCGGGCGAAATAGCTTCATTGGTAAAGATTGCTGAACCTACTCGCGGCATTGTGACTAATGTTGGCAAAGCGCACCTGCTCGGATTTGGCTCATTTGAGGGAGTAAAGAGGACAAAAGGGGAACTCTACGACTATTTGAGACAGATTGGAGGCACCATCTTCTACAATGAAGAGAATGAGGATCTCAAGGGAATGCTTGCAAGCCGCCCGGGAGTAGTGACGTGCAAATATGGTACTACTCGTTATGAGGTCTCTTTGATTGGAAGAGATGAGGATTCTCCCTATCTGAGTCTCAAGGTACACGACCGGATAATCGACACCAATCTGATCGGTACTTACAATGTGGATAATGTGCTGGCAGCAATTGCAATAGGAGAGTACTTTGAAGTTCCTTTCAGTGATACATGTAAAGCGATAGAAAACTATTCTCCTTCGAACCATCGTTCGCAGATGCTCCAGACTCCCTATAACACTCTGATTTTTGATGCTTACAATGCCAATCCCACAAGCATGCGCGCCTCATTGGATAATTTTCTGCAGCTGCCTTTGGAGAACAAGTGGGTAATTCTTGGAGATATGCTCGAGTTGGGTGAAGATTCTTTGGAAGAGCATAAGAAAATAGTAGAGCTCCTCCAGCGTCAAAGATCTATAGAGAAGATAATATTGGTGGGAAGGGAATTTGCTCATGCCGCGAGAATAATAAGACCTGACAGAGTCCAGTTGTTTACCACTGTGGAGCAGCTTAAGGATCACTTTGAAAAGCAGCGTCCCGAAGGGTTTTCCATCTTTATCAAAGGGTCAAACAGTATCAGGCTCTCCTTACTTGAAGAAGTGTTGTGAGGGCTTGGCTGTTAGCCATTAGCCATTGGCTGCTAAGAAGAAGTTTTTAACAAATATATTAGGGGTTTATGCGTAGACTTATCATAGCAACGTTGTCGATAATGATATCGCTGGGATGCGCCGCCGGTATATTTAACTTTGGTAAGATTTCATATACACAATATGTAAATCCCTTTGTGGGAACAGATTTCCACGGCCATACATTTCCCGGGGCGGCATACCCTTTCGGGATGATTCAGCTTAGCCCGGATACCCGTACCGACAACTGGGATGGTTGCTCGGGCTATCACTATTCGGATAGTACTATCTGGGGTTTTTCACATACTCACCTAAGTGGAACTGGATGCGCTGATTATTGCGATTTGCTGGTGATGCCGGTTGTAGATTATGAAGCCTTCGTGGCAGCGATGGAAGAGGCGGCCGGACGTGAGATTGAGAATTTTCCGCAGGATTATATCTTTAACGAATATTATGAGTCTCCTTTCAGTCATTCTTACGAAAAGGCTTCTCCGGGCTATTATGGAGTCTTTCTGGAACGCTGGGGAGTGCAGGCTGACCTGAGTGTAGGCAGACGCTCTGCGATGCACAAATATCTGTTTCCCAAGGGTGTTGAACCGCAGTTGGTAATAGATCTCGAGCATAGGGACAAAGTGCTTGACTCCAATATAAAGCAGGAGGGGCACAATGCTATCAGCGGCAGACGCAGGAGCCAATCATGGGCTAAGGATCAGGACCTCTATTTCTATATGGAATTCAATCGTCCGATAAAGCTCGCACAGATTGCCGGGGGAGAGGGGTATGGAGCAAAGGCGCTGATTACCTTCAAGAAATCCTTTTTCAGCAGTGATCTCTATGTGAAGGTGGGCATTTCCTCGGTTTCTGTGGAGAATGCCCGGGAAAATGTCTGTTCTGAAATAAAAAGGTGGCATTTTGGGGAGGTTAAATACAAGGCAGATAAGGCCTGGAATAAATTTCTTTCCAAGATTGAAGTGGTCGGTGACGAAAATCTGATGGAGGTGTTCTATACGGCGCTTTACCATACCGCTATAGCACCTAATCTTTATTCCGACGTCAACGGCGAGTATCGCGGGATGGATCGAAAGGTACATAAAGCTGAGGGCTACGACCGCTACACTGTATTTTCCCTCTGGGACACATTCAGATCTCTTCATCCCTTGCTGACCATCATCGACAGGGAACGCACGACAGACTTTATCCGCTCTTTTCTCTCTATATACGACGAATGTGGCAAACTCCCAATCTGGGAGCTCGCAGCCAATGAGACCAATTGTATGATAGGATACCACTCCGTGCCTGTAATAGCTGACGCTATTGTTAAAGGTATCGGCGGATTTGATGCAAATGCGGCTCTGGATGCTATGATAGAGAGTTCACGCAAGGCGGAATTTGGTATTGATGTTTACATAAATAATGGTCTTGTGCTGGCGGAAAAAGAGCACGAATCGGTCTCCAAAACACTTGAATATGCGGTTGACGACTGGTGAATCGCGCAAGTGGCAAAAATACTCGGTCGGGATACCACTTACAATGAATATATACGCCGCGCAAAATATTATCGCAATATTTACGACCCTTCGACAGGCTTTATGCGTCCCCGCATAAATGGCATCTGGCTAACTCCGTTCAATCCACATGAGGTTAACGTGCACTATACTGAAGCCAATTCCTGGCAATATACATTCCATGTGCCTCAAGATGTTTCGGGACTCATGGATCTTTTTGGCGGTGAAGAGGCATTTGATAAGCGTCTGGATGACCTTTTCACTGCTCCGGCGGATATTTCCGGATGGAATTCGGCAGATATGACAGGTCTTATCGGACAGTATGTCCAGGGTAATGAACCCAGCCACCATATTGCCTATCTCTATTCCTATGCCGGTAAAGCCTGGAAGACTCAGGAAATAGTCCATAAGATTATGACTGAACTCTATACTGCGGAACCCGATGGACTTTGTGGCAATGAGGATTGCGGACAGATGTCAGCCTGGTATATTTTCAGTGCTTTGGGATTTTATCCGGTGTTGCCGGGAAGTAACCAGTATGTGCTTGGTACACCTCTATTCGAGGAGGCTGTGGTTCATCTTGAAGATGGTACCGACTTTGTCCTTTTGGCTCCCGATGTCTCCGATGAAAATTATTATGTGAGCGAAGTGTGGAAAAATGACCAGGAATATCCATACTCATACATTAGTTACGAAGATATTGCTTCAGGAGCGGAATTTTACTTTGATATGATTGCGGAGCCCAATGAAAACTTTGGCTTGGATCCATCTGAAAGACCGGTTTCGGCTATTGAAGGAGACTTTGTGGAAAATCCCTGGGTGAATGTTGCCAATTCTATGTTTCTGCAGAGTGTTGAGGTAAGCCTTGGTGCAATGGATCCTGAATATCGTATCTGGTATAGTGTGGAGCCACTCGACGGGGCCAAAGCCGGAAGCGGCACTGGAGACTTCCAGCTTTATACAGGTCCATTTACTCTGAAAGAGTCCTCCCGTATCCGTTGTTATTGCGAAAATGAATCCTGGTTTCGTAGCCATATCACCGAATCAGAACTTAGAAAGATCGGTTCTACCTACAATGTCACAATTAAAGAGAAGTACAGCAGACAATATTCCGCCGGAGGAGATCTGGGACTGGTGGATGGTATCCGCGGAAGTGTCAATTTCCGTCTGGGTGGTTGGCAAGGCTATCAGAGAAAGGATTTCGAAGATATCATAGATCTGAAAGAGGCCCGACAAGTGACAAAACTCGCTGCAGGAGTTCTACAGGATATGAAATACTGGATTTGGATGCCACGATATGTGGAATTTTATACCTCAATGGATGGAGAGACCTATAGATTTGCCGGCAGGGTAGGCCACAATGTTGCTGAGGACGACTATACGCCTCAGATTCACGACCTTGGTGTGACTATTACAGATGACTATGGCAATGTGGGCAGTGGTGTGGAAGCACGTTACATCAAAGTTTTTGCAAAGAATTACGGCAAAATACCCAAATGGCACCTCGGTGCAGGCGGTAATGCCTATATATTCACTGATGAAGTAATTATGGAATAGTGTGTAGTAGGTAGTTTGTAGTCTGTAGTGGTGCGGGTTGCGGGTTACGCGGTGTTTGGTGATGTGTTACGGGGTACTGGTTGCGGGTTACGGGGTGTGTGGTGCAGGGGAGTTCTGAGTTGCGAGTGTTGAGTATTGAATTTTTTACTAGAAATCCCGGACTAAAAACTTACTCGGAACTGCATACTCAGAACTTGAAACTATAAAAAAAGCTCGGCTTTTTTTATAACATTTCCGAATTCCTCTTCCAGAAGTCGTTTGTGTTCCAGATAATCGGGGTCGGTGATCGATTTGGCACCTTGCGGGCATCTTTTTATGCACGCACCACATTTAATGCATATTCCATCAGTGATGGTAGGATCAGAAATATTTATCGAACCCATCGGACAGAGTCGGGCACATAACCCGCAGCCGGTGCATTTAGAGATGTCGGTCAAAGGCTTGACCTTGCGTATATCTATGTTCTTATTATCGCTGATTACAGCTTTATAATAGGTGTAGGGTGGTGGATTACCCGGTACAGCAATTGGAGTATGGTGGCCACAGAGATAATGGGGATTGGCCGTAAGGATTTTTGCAATCTTTCGAGCGAAATCCTCTGCTAATAGAAGATCTTTCTCATCGGGACGGCCTCCGGCGAGAGTGGTTGAAAAGGAGTGCTCTGCGGGAAAAGCTGCTGCAGCCACAGTCCTGAAGCCATTTTTTTCCATTATATCTCTCAATTCTATCAAAGCATCGTCATATGCCCTGTTACCATAAGTGACAACTGGTATCCCAAGTGCTCCTCTGCCTTTGATGGAGGCGAAAAATGGCCTTATGAGATTTGGCACTCTCCCGATATAGACGGGAACTCCGAAGAATACCACATCATCAACTCCAAATTCAGGTGTGCCCTCCCTTTGTTTGGGCAGTGTGACATCCTTTTCAGAGAACTCACATCCGGTAAAGGCTGCAAAGGAACAGGCCATACTGTTGACCACCTTTTTGGTTCCTCCGGTAGGGCTGAAATACAATGCGACTACATTTTTCATACTCTCAAAGATACAAAGTGAATGTGGATTTGCCCTAAAAAGTCTCAAACAATACAAAACCCCAACAATTCTGTCGGGGTTTTGTGTTTTCTTAGATTGTATTCGTAGTTTTTTATTAATATAGATAGTATTGTTCAGAGAGTTCTCTAAAGTGATCCACGTCTTTGTTCCAGTAGTCGATAATGTCGGATACGAGGAAATTTTTACCAAATGTGAGGCGTATATAGTCGGTACCGCACACGATGTCGGTAGTTCTGTTTCTTCCCCCCTCATAGGGATTGTGCTCGGGATAGAGTTCGTGAATTGCCTGCATCACATAGAAATTGATCAGTGTAAGGGGAGCTACGTCGTAATCAGTGAAGAAATACTGCACGCCATGTAGAAGTTTTCCCTGACTTGAGCCAAAGAAAGGTGTGTAGTGGATAGTGCGCCAGGCTACTCCGGGGATCTCATAACTATCAAGCTCTGCTTTGAAGTCGTCAGCATCAATCCATTCTGCAGCGAAAGTCAGAAAGGGAAGAGTATACCCTACACCAATATTGAGATAGTGGCCTGAAAAGTCGCCCACAATGCCTGCACAGGGATATCCTATTGCATTCTGTGCCTGAGGCACCTGAGGTGAAGGGAGAATCCAGGGAAGTCCGGTTTTATCGTATGTCATATCGCGGCTCCAACCCTCCATAGGTACGACAGTGAGCTCACATGTTACATGCTCATCTTCGCCTCTCTGGCCGGTGTTGAGCCCCTCTTCATTTATAAGACTGGCAAATTCGCCGACTGTAAGTCCATATACATAGGGAATCTTGAATTCGCTTATATAGGAGAAAAATCCTGGTTCAACATAGTTGCCTTCCACCTTGAGGCCTCCGAGAGGATTGGGTCTGTCAAGAACGATAACCTCTACATCGTTTTCTGCACAAGCACGCATCATAAGACCGAGAGCACTTATGAAGGTATATGAACGTGCTCCTACATCCTGGATATCATATACTACAGCATCGAGACCCTCGAGCATTTCGGGAGTAGGTTTTAGTGTTTTACCGTAAATGGATAATACAGGCAGACCTGTTTTTTCATCAACGCTATCGTCGGCATGTCCGCCTGCATAGATGTCACCGCGAACGCCATGCTCAGGAGCGAAAAGCTTCACCAGTTCTACACCCTCAGCATTGAAAAGGATGTCAATTGTGGAGTTAAGATTTCGGTCAACGCCGCTGGGATTGGTCAGCAAACCTATTTTTTTACCTATGAGAGGTTCAAAATCATTTTCGACTAGTACCTCAAGTCCGCTTTTGACAATTGCATCGCCAGTCGCAGGGTTTTTGGGATTGCCGGCATTGCTAGCGCTATAGCAGGAGCAAAGTGTCACAAGTGCTACAGCAAAAAGTATTATGTTTTTTTTCATGATTTATAAATTTAAGTTCATTAGATTACTCCTTGGCCACCTCTTTTTTCCCAAATGAGGGATCTACTTTAATGAGTGCTGTTACTGCTATAGTAGCTGCACAGCATATCATAATCCAGTAGAAGAAGTGTTTATATCCAATAAGCTCCTGCAACCATCCTGCAGCCATTCCCGGAAGCATCATGCCCAGTGCCATAAATGCTGTACAAATTGCATAGTGAGAGGTTTTGTGTTCTCCTTCTGAAAAGTATATCATATATAGCATATAGGCAGTAAATCCAAAACCATATCCGAATTGTTCAATAAAAACGCACAGATTAA
>JAAZEZ010000028.1 GCA_012511975.1 Bacteroidales bacterium
ATATACAGCTATCCCCTACCCTTTTGCAAAATATGACTGCATAGTCCTGCCCGGCTTCCAGTATGGAGGGATGGAGCATACCGGAGCTACACTTTATAATGACCGCCGGATATTTCTTGAGAAAGGTTCCGGTATTTCGGAAATGATGAATAGATTCAGTCTGATTGCGCACGAAACAGCCCATATGTGGTTTGGTGATTATGTGACAATGAAATGGTTCGATGATGTCTGGACAAAAGAGGTTTTCGCCAATTATTTTGCAGCGCTGATTACAGCGGAGAAATACCCCGATGTGGATAATTCATTCGCATTTCTCGATTATGCATCTGCAGCTTACTCGGTTGATCGTACTGAAGGTGCAAATGCCATCAAACAACCACTTGCCAATCTCAGTGATGCCGGTCTTATATATGGCAATATCATTTACAACAAAGCTCCAATTGTAATGGAGATGCTTGCGCGAAAAATGGATCCTGAGTCATTTAGGGCGGGGATTCGCGAATATTTAACCGAATACGCATACGGAAATGCCGATTGGGAGTGTCTTGTGGCTATTCTTGATAAATATACCGATGAAGATCTTGCCACGTGGAGCCATGACTGGGTTCACAAACCCGGAATGCCTCATTATAAAGTGGATTCGCTTACACAGATTGACCTGAATGGGCTTAATTACGGCTTCTACGAGCTCACAGACGAGGTTTCTGCCACTTTGATGAAAAATGTTGTGGAAAAGCCTTTATCACCCTCTGAAAAGGCCTCTGCACTAATTATTCTTTATGAAAATTATCTCAACGAAAGGATTTCCGGCAGCAATTATACCTCCTTCTTACTCGATTGTCTCGAATCACTCTCAAAAGAGGAATCTTCGCAGAATACACTTGTGTTTCAGCGAGCTATTTCTCAACTTAGAAGCATTCTCTGGAAAGAGAAATATCTGCAGGAAACAGGATGGGAAGGTCGTTTGACAGGACTTATATCTCACTCTCAAGCCGAAAGCTGTCGTAGATCCGCTTTCAGCGCACTGCTGAATGCTCCGCACTCTGAATCCACCACAGAATTGTTTCTAGCCGCTTTTATGAAACCGGAGCGTTTCACCTGCTTCCACCTTACAAATGCTGATCTCACGCAGCTTTGCCAGCAACTTGCAGTCAGAAAAGAAGAGATCGCACCTCAAATCATAGCAAAACAGCGTGAACGCCTCTCCCACCCTGACCTTATTGCACAATTTGACTATATAGCACCGGCACTCGCATCTTCACCCGAAGCCCGTTTGGAGTGCTTCAATTCGCTATTTTTAGCGGAAAACCGTGAGGTAGAGCCATGGACCCTGACTGTACTACGCCTTCTCAATCATCCGCTCAGAGAGCAGGAGGCACTTTCATATATCCGCCCCGCGCTGGAGATTATTGAGGAAATACAGCTCACAGGAGATATCTTCTTCCCCACCAACTGGTGCTCTGCACTTCTTGGAGGTCACCACTCGGAAGAGGCTAAAAAGGAGGTAGAGCTCTTTCTGAAGCAATATTCCGATACTCTCAATCCTCTTCTTGTTCAGAAAATCCTACAGGCAGCCTATTATATTTAGAAGCAATGCTTCAATATAATAGACACCACGTTCAATCAAGATAGATCTCGCACTTTACCCAAGAAATGAGCGATTATATTGTAAAATTTAACATATAATAAGAAACGATTATGACTCCCGATTTTAAAATACAATCTATAGGCCTGATGTCGGGCACCTCGCTTGACGGTCTCGATGTCTGCTGCTGTACTTTTACTCGTAAAAATGGAAAGTGGGATTTTACGATCGACTGTGCCCGTGGTTACAGCTATCCTGACGACATGAAATATCTCCTTGGAACAGGGGCACAGCAGATGAGTGCTGTCGATTTTATAACATTTCACAGCGCTTATGGAAAGTTTCTCGGAGAAAAAGTCAATCTCTTTATGGAGGAATTCGGTGTAAGGCCTGACATCATAGCTTCACAC
>JAAZEZ010000029.1 GCA_012511975.1 Bacteroidales bacterium
GGTTATCTACAGATGGAATGAAGAGTGTCGTCTGACCATTACCTTCCGTGCCAGGAGCGATGCCGATACGGTCATCAATCTCACTAACCACGCCTATTTTAACCTCAAAGGTGAAGGTAGGGGCGATATCAAAGATCATACTCTCCAACTTGGTGCATCAAATTATCTTCCAACTGATGAAACCCTCGTCCCTACCGGTTTACTTGCTCCGGTGGAAGGTACTCCGATGGATTTCAGGACTCCTGTCAGAATAGGGGAACACCTTTTTGATGACTTTCCGGCACTTCGCTACGGCAAAGGATACGACAATTGCTGGGCAGTAGATGGATGGGAAGAGGGTGTTGTGCGCAAGGTGGCTGAACTCACCGACCCTACCGGTGGACGAAGGCTTATTGTCAGAACAGATGCTCCCGGTATTCAGATCTATACCGGTAACTGGCTTAAAGGCAGCCCCGTTTCCAAGAGCGGGACTGAGTATGATGACTATTATGGAGTGGCGCTCGAGTGTCAATCTTTCCCCGATTCTCCCAACCAGTTCGATTTCCCTTCAGCCTTACTGGCTGTCGGAGATACCTGGCAAAGAGTGATTGAGTTCCATTTTACCAAATGAATCTCCATCTCTTCATAGCTCGCAGGATAGGCACCGAAGATTCCGGCAAGGGAAGAATGGGTATCATCAGCAATCATATCGGTTGCATATCCGTAGCTGTCAGTATCATCGTTATGATAATAGCGGTGGCCATCGTCGCGGGTTTCAAATCGGAAATCCGCTCAAAGGCCACGGGTTTTATGGGTTCGGTAACGCTGGTAGCACCCGGCGAATCTCCGATCAACGAACTTTATCCTTTGAAGGACTCTTTTTCCTATCGGAATGTCATTCTGGATCAAAGATATGTCAGAAGTGTGGACGGAGTGGTTTATTGTTCGGGAATGATCAAGAGCAAAGATGATATCAACGGACTCTACTTCAAGGGAGTGGATTCACTCTACAACCTTACTTTTTTTGAGAATTGCCTCTATGAAGGAGCATTGCCGGATTATAGCGGAAGAGTCTCCAATGATGTGCTTATCTCACGCCGCTTGGCCTCCCGCATCGGCTGTTCCACCGGAGACGATCTGGTTACTTATTTCATAAAAGATGAGGTTAAAGTGAGGAAATTCCGCATTTGCGGTCTCTATGACGCTCAACTGGAAGATCTCGATATGACTATGGCCTTGGTGGACAAACGCCACGCGCAACGCATCAACGGATGGAGCAAAAATCAGGTATCGTCATTTGAAATAGCCATAGATCCGGAGACAGATATCAAATTTGCAAATGCCGAAATTGAGGAAATACTCTACATTAACTCCACTGATGAAGATGATGCGATGTTTACTATGCCCCTTACACGCATTCTCGGTAATCTTTTTGACTGGCTGGCTCTGCTGGACCTCAATATGCTGATGGTATTGCTGCTGATGATGGTCGTGGCAGGTTTTAACATGATATCTGCTATACTGATTATTCTTTTTGAAAAAATATCGATGATAGGCTTGCTAAAATCCCTCGGTATGCGCAATCGGAATATCAGCAACATATTCTTGCTGAAAGCTGCATCAATTGTAGGAAAAGGAATGCTTTGGGGCAATATAATCGGACTACTGCTATGTTTCCTCCAATGGAAATTCAAAATCATCAAGCTCAATCCGACCAATTATTTCGTAAGTTTTGTGCCGATAAAGATCTCTTTTGTGGACATTCTGATGCTCAACATCATTTCGGCAGTAGTGATAATGCTAATTATCTCGATATCCACGCTCTTCATCAGCCGCGTAAGCCCCGATAAAACGATGAGAGTGAATTAGTCCACCACTTGTTTGTAGCGTTCGAAGAGGTCTATGACATTTCTCACATACCTTGTCGTCTGTGTCCCTTTGAAATCGGGCATAGAGTCAAATCCTTTTACCACTTCCTCCCAATCATTTGGATTAAGTCCGACAGATGCTGCATGTTCGCGGCACTGTTGGATACGTCCGGCACCTGCATTGTAGGATGCCAGCGCAAATTTTATTACATTCGCGGAATCTAATCCTTCTTGTCGATAAAGATTGAAAAGGTAGTCGAAATGGAGCGTTCCCGCCTTAATGTTGAGTTCGGGATCAAGAATGTTGTCCACGCCGTAGATGGCTGCGGTTGACTCTTTGATTTGCATCAGACCACGTGCATTCTTTGACGATGAGGATGAGTGGATGAAACGTGATTCCTCGTAAATAATGGCGCTGATGAGCCTCCAGTCAGCATTGATGTATTTGCTGTACTTCTTGATTATGTAATCATACGGGGAAATGGCATTCTTATGATCAAATCCCTCCGGCATTGCACTCAGACGGTATGCCCTGAAAAATCTGAAGACCATCTGCTTATAGGTGTCGTCCGATTTAAAGTCGGAAAGCCAAAAATTGAAGCTATTGAGAAGCTTTATGTCACTAACTTTAACTGCACAAGCATCTTTACCTCCGGTTTCGCGGGTTACAAAAACATTAGAAACGTACTGCTCGGGGATTGAATCGTTCAGACTGAATACCAACATATCATACTTCCCATCTACAAGATATTCCCAGTCCATCTCACCACCGACAGGAGGCACTATGAGCGATTCAGAGCCGTTGTATTCTGCAAACCTCTCAATCAATTCGCGGTTAAAACCACCCTGACGGCTTTTACGGTCAGGTAAAATACTGAAGACAAGAGTGTCCTTACGATATATGTGATAAGTGTTGCGTCTTACTCGGTGTTCAGGAGTTATAAGTCTGATAGCGATCACTAATAGTAGAACCAATAAAGCCTTCCCTACGAAGTAAACATCTTTTTTAATCATGTATCTATCTGATGTAGAATGGCCACCAGATGCCAAATTTGAATCCCCTCTCCGGCCTTAAGTAGTTGTAGGCTGAAAAGTAATCTGCCTGGGGCCAGCCTTTGAATGTGTTGGTGTATTTGACAAATACTGTTACATTTTTCCACTGAACATTGACAAATGCATCGAAATATGGGGTACCTCCAATTAGTTCCTTTTGTTGATTGTGGAATACTCCGAGGTCGGGACTATACGATTGAACATAATATTTGGTGTGGAAGAGGGCGTTGAGACCTATTTGCATTCTCATTACATCCTTGACCACATTGAATTCTATATAATATTTTAGATTGAGGGAAAGCTTCGGCAAAGGGAGCGCCTCTCCATCAGATGCCATCTGGAACAGAGCACGATTGTCCAGATGGAGTATCCAAAGTCGGATATTTTGCTCTAGGGATGCCGAAATGATGTTGACGGGTTTCTGTACCTGTCTGATTATGGAGAGTGTGTCGTAATAGATCAATCCGTCTACCAGAGCCCAGTCAAATCTGGCATGTGTTTGCCACTTTGGAATATCAAGAGAGACTCCAGCCCTGGTTTCAGAGATTTTCCTGAAATCATTATGCCACTTGTGATGGTTCATATAGAGCTTCTGATGAAATAAGTGAGGCTCTTTCAGTGTGGTGCGGAAACTGCCTGAAAGATGAATGCCATCATCTAAAGGATAGAAGGAAAGCCTGATTTTTCCTCCAATATCGAGATCGTTTAAGTTATATCCGGCAAAGGTGTATTTGCCGTCGGCATTCCAGGAGAGATATTTCCTGTATTGCCCTGAGGCCCCTGCATAGAGATAGAGGTTGTTATGACGCTCATTGACATTTCCGCTCACATAGTGTGAAGGATCGAAGCTGTAAAAGGAAAGCATCTGGTAGCCAACCCCACCATCTATTTTGGATACCACAGCATCGTGGGCAAATGGTTGCAGACGGATAAATGCTTTGTTTTCAAATCGTTCCGTTCCTAAAGAGTCTCTGCTGGATATATTGTTTAGATAGAATTGGTTTAAATAGAAATTACGACCGAGAATATCGTTTTCAGCAATGTTGTCAGTGTAAACTTTACCATATCTCGAGTACTCGGCGCTGTGTCCTATGTATGCGACGGTACCTTCTCCTACTGAAAGAGAATCTTTCTTTCGGAAGAAATTCATTGGGATAGTATAGGTGTGGGTGAGATAGGCAGTCCTCCGTTTGAGCAGATTGTCAGCATCCTGAAGATTGACTTCAATGGATTTGGCATCCACGATGGTGTCCCTGATCCAGAATGAGTCTTGCAGTCCGCCATTTTCGGAACGAATTACTGCCTGGCTTATAAAGCCGGCGTTAAGAAGGTATTTCTTGCCCAGATAATTGATGCCTATGGCGTAGGAACGGTTGTTTGTAGCTTCATTTTGGAGCATACCTTTCGATCCATATTGTCTGTACAGGAAGGAGAGGTTGAGAGCAGGAGTGATATTCTGGGTGGTGAGGATTTTGACACAGGACTCCTCAAGTTGTTGGGTCGCGAATGGCGTTCCCCAGTATGCAAGTTCCGTATATGCCGATTTGGTGTTGTATTGTGGCATATTTTCCGGTGTGTGGAAATAGCTCAGATATGGTTCGAACATAGGAAATACATCCAGTTGTTCCCGTTTAAAAAAGTTGTGATACTGCATTGCAGAGCCAATGGTGCCAAGGTATGTGCCATTAACATCGTTGCGCAGGAAAGGATAGTCGTTGAACCTGTACTGGAATGAAGTGTCTATTTCCGAGAGAGTGATGTTGTTAAAATCCTGGTCGTGGGTCCAGGTCAGCATACGCTGGTAATGTAAGGAATCTGGAATTATATAGCTATCCAGGATACGGGGTGTGGCCAGTCTTACACTGTCACGATACTCTCTTGCATTTCTTCGTTCAGCTCTTTTTATATCCTTTGCATCCGGAAGATGAAGTGCAAGAGAATCAAAGTAGGCTGTATAGGTGGAGTCGAGATAGGGGATGGTGAGCGTGTCAATGCATTTCCAAAAATTTATCGTATCTATCTCCATTATGCCGTAGGGATAAGTCAGGGTGTCAGATTGTACCGCGATTGAATCAACAATTGATGGCTTTGAAGTAAGAGCAGCACTATCCGTAATAGCCGGAGTACTATCCTGAGCATTGAGAATAGTATTACGAACAGCGGTAATCGTATCACGATTATTGAGAATTGTGTCCCGAGTTGTAGAAATTGTATCCCGAATGGCAGAAATAGTATTGCTATTGATCGGAACACTATTATGGCCACGACCGTATAAGGAAACGACCACCAACAGTGCCGCCAGCAGCACTATTACAACTCTTTTACTGACCATCGATGGCATTAAATCAATCAATATTTACCCTTTTATCACCTTTTCAGGCTTAATGGTAGAACATCCTATCAAGAATAATACCACAAGCAATACGATGGATCCGAGCATCACATAGAGGAGGGAACCTGTCCCGAGTGTTCCCACAAGTTTATTGAGTAGAGTGTTGCCGATAAGAGCGATAGTCAGGGCAAAACTGAAAGCAGTGCCCGACATCTCACTGTACTTCTCTCCGAGTATGCCGAAAGTAGCGGGAAAGGTGGCTGCGAGGCCCATACCGATAAGTGTCGTACCGATGATGGTCATTATTGCGTTATTGGCAGTAAAGAGGCAAATAATACCCACAACTGCTATTGCCATACTTGTGAGTACGATTGCCTTGCTGGAGACCTTTCTGGAGAGACCAATCAGAGAGGCCCTGCTAATTGCCAGTCCAACAGGAATGAAAATCGATGCCACAAGTGCCATTCTTCCAACATAGCCTATGTCTGCCAGATATTTGGAGGTCCAGGTAGCTGCAAGGGCTTCAAGACCGCTTTGGAATGCCAGTGCAAGGCTGAAAATAATAAGAGTAGGTTCCTTAATCATCTTGATTACGCTCTTGAAGGAGATGCCCTGCTTACATTTTGCCTCTGGAAATCTTATCGCAATAAAATAGAGCATAGCGGTAGCCATTAAAAATCCCATTACCATGAGGACCTTGTGATAGTCAACGATATCATAGAGGAGTGTCATGATGAGGGTAATTACAATGGCTCCGATACAATAGACCAGACCAAGCACAAAGAGATTTGAGGTCCTGGCTTTTCCTTCGGAAGAGTCGGAAATGAGGGCGCTGGTGGATCCGTTGAGCATTCCTCCGCAGGTACCGATCAAAAGTATGGCAGCCACCATTGCACCAAAGGAGTTTGTAAATGCGAGGATCTCAAGACCTACAACGCCCATTGCGGCTGCACCGACCAAGAGAATTTTGTATCCGTATCTGTCGATGATTGGACCAAATACTAATGAGCCGATAAGCACTCCCAGAGGGAGCGAGCTGGCCAATGTTGAGCTCTGGGCAGAGGTCAGGCCCAGTGCATTGAGGATTGTGCCCAGTACAAAGAACACAACTCCGAAAAAGAAGATACCGATTTGAGCGGCAATCACTACCTTGATATTACTCTTTTGTGTCATAGTCCGTTATTTTGCATATTTTATGGCTACTGCTCCGGCTCCGTAGAGTCCTGCGAGCTTGGGCAGCGCTGTTGATGTAATTTCTACCTGTTTCATGCTTATGGGTTGGGCCCATTTTTCCGCTTCGATGCGTATACGTGGGATAAATTTAACTGCAGGCCCGAACACTCCGCCTCCGAAAATTACCTTCTCGGGGTTGAATATACTTATGAGATTGGCCGTGGCCATGCCCCACATCTCAATTGCCTCCTCTATCACTCTTTTTGCAAGAGGATCTCCATTGTCGTATGCCTCAAAAATGTGATAGGAGGTTATATCTTCGATGCTATGCTTGCGAAGTTCTCCAAGATACTCTTTATCTTCCCTTAAGAATTTGCGCGCCTGTTTGGCGAGGCCCTCTCCGGAGCAGTGTGTCTCAAAACAGCCACATTCGTCATATTCATGTGTGTAAGGGGGCTTGAGAGCGAGCCAGCCGATGGCTCCGACGATATCCGAATGGCCATGGAGCACACGGTTGTCGATTAGAATACCGGCTCCGATACCGGTGCCGACTGCGATGAATACAGCATTGCGACATCCCTTTGCACAACCCATTTGCACTTCACCGAGAATGTAGCAGGTGCGGTCGCTTTCGATGGTAACAGTAGCCTGTGGTGCAACCTTAAGTAATTCATCGCGAAGGGGGTAATTCTCCCATCCGGGAATATTGGGGGCCCATACACATCCCGTATCGGAGTAGGAAATGCCCGGAATGCAGACCCCGATGCTCAGAGGTGCTCCTTGTAGGATGCCACCTTCGTCACATATATCTCTGCAGAGGTTACATACGAGTGCACCGACTTCAGCACCACTTCTATTTTCGAGAAGCACATGTTTTTGGAGTAGAATTTCTCCATTTGTGTTGAAAATGGCTCCGACCGCTTTGGTGCCGCCCAGATCTATTCCAATGTAGTTCATAGTCCTGTTAAATGATTTTTACTCCAATTTTAGCCAATTCTGTCAAGGTTTTTTCGTGCCCTTTTTCGTCTATATAAGCGAGTGCCTTTTCAAGCAGGAATACATTGTGTCCGGACTTGATAAGATCATAACAGGTTTCGCGTATGCAATACTCAGTGGCGATGCCGCTTACTATAACATCTTTACTGAGGCAGGAGTTGAGTTCAATACCTTCGCGGTCTCGTCCTTCGAATCCCGAATATTGCTCTTTGCGGGGGTTGCATCCTTTATAAAACTTGTTGTCGCGGGAAGGTCTGTTTGACTCATTTTCTATACGATAAAATCGGGCGTGAATATCACCTCCACGCGTTTTTTGGACGCAGTGTACCGGCCAGATACCACCATTCTCTTTGAATGAGCAGTGATTCTCAGGATGATTGTCCAGCACATAGAGTACCTTTTGTCCGGGGTGTGCATCAATATATTTTACGCTCTCTTCTACGGCTTTCTCGGCGTTGGTGCAGGCCAGGGTGCCATCAATAAAATCGTAAAGCATATCCACCACAACATGGGTGTATCTCCGAACGCCGCTGGTGTCCTCCATCTCCTCCATTGCATTAATTTGCAGGATAATCCTGTTGATGAGTTTTATTTTCAGATCATAAAGGTCGTCGGAGATATCCACTTTATAGAAGTGAGGGTTGAGTATACGGGTCTGTGTTTCGTCAAAACAGGCAAGGTTTGCTCTATAGTACACTCTCTTTTCCTGAATGGTACGTGTATCCGGAATTATTTTCCCATTGTCATATACAAGTTCCTGGAGTTTGCGGAATGTATATGAGCCCGCAGGGAAAGTGGTAAATTTGGTTACATCCATCTCATCCACGATTGTCAGTTCCTCCCCGGCTTCAATGATTTTGGCAAAGGAGTCGCCTCTTAGACAGGTCACGTCAGCTTCAAAACGTCCTTTCTGGATCAGACGGTATGTAATCTGGGATCCGGGATTGATGAGTTTGATCTTGTCTTCCGAGCGTTTGAGTACCGGTTCCTTTCCAACTTGTACCAGTTTGTAAACATTACCAAAACAAGGATTATGCTTGGAAGTGGCAATAGCATCACCCACGCCATAGATGTCGATCAGGGCATTTTGTTTTTCAAGGTCGGAGATTATATATTCGTCGAGAGAGTTTGTAGCAAATATTTTGCACTGTGTAAGCCCTGCCTCGTTAAGCACTTCGCGACATTTTTGCGACAGATAGGTTAAATCACCGCTGTCGAGACGTACTCCGTAGCCTTGTGGGTAGGAGTCGTCGATTCCATTAGCATGGAATGCTTTGATGGCATTTTTTATTCCGCATTTGAGAGTGTCAAATGTATCAATAAGTAGGATGAGTGGCTCGCCTCTGTGTGTCTTGATATAGGTGTCGAAGGCCCTATATTCGCCCTCAATGGAGCAACCAAACGATGTGGTGAAGCTGTGAGCCATTGTGCCTGTAGATTCGAATCCACACTTTATTCCGGCGAGAACATTTGAACTGCTTTGGCATCCGCCAATAACAGCAGCCTTTGCGCCGTACTGTGCAGCCCATGGGCCGTGTGCCCTGCGCGAGCCAAATTCGCTGACAGGTTTGGGAGTGCTGCGTGTAACACGGGAAGCTTTTGTGGCTACTGCCATCTGGTGGTTCATTATGCAGAGGAGTGGCGTTTCAAGTACCTGCGCCTCGATGATGGGACCCACGACAGTGATTATCGGTTGTTTTGGGAAAGCAATTTCACCCTCTTTCATCGCATATACCTGGCCGGTGAATTTCATTCCCGCCAGATAGGAGCGGAACTCTGCATACTCATTTCCCGGTAAGAATTTCTCAAAGAAAGACTCGTCTTCGGAACCTAGTCCGGCAATCATTTCAAGCGCCTCACTGATGCCGCTGACTACAGCCCAGTTATTGTTGTCAGGTGCTTTTCTATAAAAAAGATTGAATATACCTATGGTGTCCTTCATACCGCTGTCGTAGTATGATTTTCCCATCGTGTACTGATATTTGTCAGAACAATATGAATGGTTCAACATGATATTCTTCGTGTTAAGACTTAACAATAAATTTACAAATCTACTGATTAGTGTACAAAACACCAAATTGGGGCCTATATTAGGCTATTCTCAATAGTTGTCAATGAAGTTGATAGTAAGAGTGAATAGACGTTCAAAACCTATATCAGAGATATTGTCGTAAGTATCAAAAGGTGTATGGTAAATATGGTTGTATTTGCCTTCCGTATGGAAATAGAGGGAGGGTACTCCGTCAAGCGCAAAGAAATAGTTGTCGCTGTCATCCTTGATGTCGTCCAATATAAAATTGAAAGGCTCTTCAAACGTCATATTGATTTTCTGAATCAGTTCATAACCTGCCATACCCTCTTCGGGAACCTGAAGGTATATAGACTCGGGAGTGTCGGCAATCATATCGTAATTGAGAATGTATCTGATATTCTCCTGGGGATAACGTGGATTGTTCTTGTAATAGAAGGATCCGAGAAGATTGTTCTCCTCTGCATCGAAAAATGCGAAGTCAATGGAGCACTCGGGGGGATTCTCTGAGAAATATTTTGCAAGGGCGAGCATCATGCTGGGACCTGAGGCATTATCGTTGGCACCGGGGTGCACATTCTCAATTCCCATATAGCCGAGATGGTCGAAATGGCCCATCAGCAGATAACGCCTTTCAGGATATTTTGTGCCTTTGATTGAGGCTAGAACATTATGAGCATCGTGACACTCAATCAACTCACTCTCCATATTTACGTAGATTTTCTGTGCACCCTCTGCAAGTCCGTTCCATATAAAGAATGCGGGTACGGGAGTTACGTAATAGGAGCGTGCCTTGAAGTAGGGGAGTTTGGATTCTAATCTGTAGATAACTCCGGCTACCTTGTCTGCCTGAAGCATATCCAGAAATTCACGATACCTGTCAAAGGCATTTGTACCGATTGTTTCAGTATAGGGTTCCCATTCGATAACTACAAATTTCTTTTTGTAAATACCACTGTTGAGATGGTCGGCAAGCTCCTGAACAGAAGTGTATGTGTCAACGCCGGGATATGCGAGAGCAAATTCACCTTTACAGGTGGGTGAGAATTCCTTTGCGACATAATCAACGGCAGGAACAAGTTCATTACCGTCAATGATGACCTGCATTGCACCACGCATCACATTGAGCGGTAAGCTGTAGTGTTGCAGGTATGCCATTTGGTCATCGGGAGTACCTTCAAAGCGCATAGGGCCACAAGGTGATGCAGTACCCTTGAAGGGAGGTGTCGCCTGTTGGGGTTCTGCCCCAATTTCGTCCTCCATAGGACCTATACCCATCTTCTGCAGTTCGTCTATTAAGTATGAAGCTGCTTTGATGTTACCATCTCCATAGTTGCTGCGTCCGTGATAGGATACTTCGGAGAGTTCTTTAAGTGATTCATTGTAATAGGCGCGGTATTTTTCGATATCATCGATGCTCTTAAACTTGGTTTCGCTGCCGCAACCGGCACAACCAAGGATTGTAATTGCTCCTGCAAGCATAATTAATGTACGTTTCATAGATAGTTTATTTATAATAGATATTTTTATTTTAAACTATAAAGTTAACATTTTAGTGGGTAAAAACAGAATTTTGAACCGAAATATCATTCCGAACGTACAATTCATCCGGAATCGGTAAATAATCTTCCATCATGAGAAGATTCATAAGTCACGTGTGATTAGTGACCCTTTTTCAGGAAATCAGGCTAACAATTAAATTGCTTCAGATCAGCAATCTTGCCCACATCGCGGATTGTAAGTCCTGGTATTTCGATTCCTTTTATAATATACTTGTCACAATTTTCGATATAGAAATCTACAATTGAAAAACGCTCAGGCCACCTCTCCATAAGCGGAAAAACTCTCTCCGAAATATTGTGGATCCCCGCAAATGCAAGTTTACGACATTTGCCGGGATCAAGTCCCGGAAATGGAGAACGAACTTCTCCTGTGGCGATATTGGTCCAGCCAACCAGATGGTTATAATTGTCAAAGAGGAAAAAACGCTGTGTCTTACGCACACTCACCAGAATCGTTGCCAAAAGTGGTCTCTCAGAACTCAAAAGCTCTCTTTCTGCTTCCAGATATTTTTCCTCGAAGAGAGGGATATCCAGATCGGATATGATATCTACGTTATGAACCAGGAAATGATCGGACTTAAGGAGGTGAGCAGCATGTTTTATGCCGCCACCGGTCTCGCGCAATAGATCTCTCTCATCAGAAATCGCGACTGAAATTCCGAACGAATCATTCTGTTCAATAAAATCTATAATTTGCTCCGCAAAATGGTGGACATTGATCACAATATGACGGTACCCTGACTCCTTGAGACGGAGAATCACCCTTTCGAGCAGTGGAACGCTACCGACTGGCACCAGAGCCTTTGGCATCGTGTCAGTCAGCGGCTTGAGTCTTGTCCCCAGACCTGCGGCGAATATCAGAGCGTAAGGCTTCATCTCAAAACTCCTGCTCCAGACCTTGTTCCCGATGGTAAACGTGAATCCTTATATTGAATTTACCGGCCAGATGTCTTGCCAGATGCTGGGCACAATAGACAGACCGGTGCTGGCCACCAGTACATCCGAAGCAGAACATCAGATGGGTGAATTTGCGCTCTATATATCTCTGAACATGGGTATCGGCGAGCGAATAGACCTTGGTTAGGAATTTTTGCACCCCGCCTTCCGCCTCCATAAAATCAGCAACTTCTTTGTCCAGTCCGGTAAAATGCTTAAAATGGTCATATTTCCCGGGATTTTCCAGGGCGCGGCAATCAAATACATATCCGCCTCCATTACCGCTCACATCATTGGGTATACCTTTCTTGTAGGCAAAACTATAGATTTTAACCTCAAGACGTCTATCAACTCCCATCTCCGAGAATTCGCGCATACGAGTCAATTCTCCGAGAATCTTCGATAGATAAGGATACTCCTGAAATGGTTCAACCAGAAGTTTTTTGAGGTTATCTATCGCAAATGGCACACTCTGCAAGAAGTGTGGTTTTTTCTCGAAATATCCTCTGAAACCGTATGCTCCCAGTACTTGAAGAGTTCTGAATAGTACGAAATGGCGTAGAGTGGCACGAAACTGTTTTTTGTCTACCGGAATATATTGTTTAAGAGCATCCAGATAGGCTTCCACAAGTTCATTTTTGAGATTTTCCGAATAACATGCCTTAGCCTGCCAGATAAATGATGCCACATCATAAAAGATAGGTCCCCTGCGTCCTCCCTGGAAGTCTATGAAATAGGGTTCATCCTTAACTATCATCACATTTCGGGCTTGAAAATCACGGTACAGGAAGGTGTCGGACATACTGTGCATCAGCACCTGCGACATTTTATCAAAATCATTCTGCAGCTCGATTTCACTAAATTCAATACCTGTCGCCTTGAGGAAGCAGTATTTGAAATAGTTAAGGTCGAAAAAGATCATCCTTTTGTCAAACTCCGGTTGAGGATAGCATACGGAGAAATCGAGTCCTTTAGCTCCCTCAAACTGGATTTCAGGCAGTTTGCGGATTGTCTTTAACAGCAATTCTCTCTCTTTTGGAGAGTATTTGCCACTTTCACGTCCCTGTGTTATACGACTATAGAGTGTGTCGTCACCAAGGTCTTCTTGCAGATAGTAAATATAGTCTTCGCTGCTGCTGTATACCTGCGGCACATTGAGTCCTCGTTTGCGGAAGTGTTTGGCAATGGTCATGAAAGCAATGTTTTCATCGACGCAAGTGCCCTGAGCTCCTATCAAAGTGAGGTTTTCACTCTTTATGCGGAAGTAGCGCCTGTTGCTGCCGGATGAGGGAAGTTCTTCTGTTGATAGTGGCTTTTCGCCGGTAAATTGTTCAAAAAGTATCTCTAGCTGTTCCATTTTCGGTTTTTCATTTTTTGTATCCTACAGTATGGACTAGTGTTATGACC
This sequence comes from Bacteroidales bacterium, assembly GCA_012511975.1. Classification (GTDB taxonomy): domain Bacteria; phylum Bacteroidota; class Bacteroidia; order Bacteroidales; family UBA932; genus Cacconaster. The sequence goes on from JAAZEZ010000029.1 coordinate 13,336, forward strand.
TGACTATCATTGAGCCGCAACCTTTGTGCCAGTTCTTCTTTCGGAACCATGGCGCGGGTGACACCTCCAAGGCCTGCCTGAGCACAGAAAAGGTAGATGTTCTGGGATATGAATCCGGTGTTGGCATATATGGCCTCAATTGTACCCTGAGGAGTCTTTCCTTTTATTTTTGTGGTATCGGCCACCATTGCGATTTCTACGGCGGCAGTACCAACAAAGTCTTGGGTGCCGGTAAGGCTACGCAGGTCCTCGTCGTCGTGATGTAGCAGACGGTTGCCTGCAGCATCATAAATGTATGTGCCGCTTTCGAGGAAGACGTAAAGGTCGATTTCCTGCCGATTGTGTGATGAGGGAGCAGTACGCTTGTGCTCCCTGTTGTATCCCCATGCAGCCCAGAGCAGATCCGAAAGTGTCTGCATGTCAAGTGGTTCAGAGTTTAGCTCTCGGGATGATTCCCTGCGATTAAGAGCCTCCATCAGTGGCATTCCTCCTGTGCTGCACGGCGCCGGGAGAGCTATGTCCGTTATCTCTTTCCATGTTCTATCCATAATCTATCTCTTTTATCAATGAATTGAAATCTTATAAATCTCATCTCCGCGGGAACCGATAATGACAGAGTTGTCCACTATTATCGGAGACCCCTCGAAATTAATGCCCACCTTTTGTGTAAGAAGCACCTCTCCTGTGCCCCCTTCAATGAGATAAACATATCCCCAACAGTCAGCTGCAAAGATATACATCTTTCCTTCGGGATCCAGCATCGGTACGGGAGAGGACCACGCGTAGCGTTTGAGGTCAATGCTGTAAAGGGTCTCGCCTGTGTTTTTGTCAATTGCTATAAAAATGCCCTTATATGCCGGTATGTGTGTGATAATAGATGCGAAAATGTAATCGCTGCAGTCTCCGATGCCGGGTAGCGGGGTGGAGAACATGCCCCCGTCAGACCATTTTCCCTGAGAATATGCTTTTTTGCACGCTATTTTATTTTCCCAAACTTTTTCTCCGGTCAGGGCGTTGAGTTTTATAAAATAGGAAAAACCTATGGAATCCTGTTTGTCAACTTCGCAGGAAGTATAGAGGTAGGGGATACCTTCTTCCTCGCACAGCACCGGAGTTGCATCACTATCATCATGGTTGTCATATCTCCATACAGGTTTGAGATTGTTCAGATTGAAGCAGATCACATTGCCGCTGTTGTCTGTAAAATAGCCGTAGTTGCGATAGATGGCAGGTGAGGATTCAATACCGGGGGCTTTTTTGCCTTTAACCCGATATTTCATGGTGGAGTGGAGATTCAGAGATCCCTGTTCCACAAGGTATTTGTAGACTGTGCCGTTTTCACTCAGTCTGAAAAGAAATTGTCCGACTCTTATGGGTGAAGAGTCATATGCGCCCCATCCACGCCATGCCTTGGGGTCTTTCGGCACGAAATGGGTTATGGCATGTTTATTTAGATCTATCACCATGGCGCCAAAAGGAGGGTTGATCTCTACTCCCTGTCCCACATAAAGATTGTTATTGAGTGTGGGATCGAGTGAAGGTGTGCCTTTAATGACATTGATCACATCGATTGTATTTCTTGTAGGCTGGCCGGTTGAGTAATCCAAAAAATAAACTTCTCCTGCGAGAGAACCGACAATAATTTCTCTTTTCGGGGCAATTATACCCGTAGTATCACCTGGCAGTCCTGTCAAAAGGGGTTGTCCGGTCCATCCGGTTCCGCCGCCCCAGATACCATAAGGCGTTTTAGTGGTGTCGACTGCAGTCTTAAAGATCCAGTCAATGGCAATAGAGTCAGGTCTGCTTGATACCTTTCCATATTTTGGATAATCCCTGAATGGACCACCTCTGAAGGTTAAAACACCCGGAACCGAATCGTAAAAGTTTCTCAGGTCTGCAATGACTCCGCTGTTAATTGTATCGATAATATTTATTTCGTAAATCAGTGCTTCAATAGAAGAGAAAGAGGTATCAGGAAGGGGCGAAGTTGCCGTACATGTACCATTATTTGCAGAAGATACATCTGAGGTCTTCTCCCTCTGACTTCCGCAGAAGGAGAGCAATGTAAGCATCAGCAATAGGGCTAGGTTTTTCATCTTCTTGAGAATACAAATATAATCAAAGAGTCTCTATTGTGGAAACTAATTCCGGAAGTTTCCCGCTAAAGCGGCCCCTGTAGGGAGTTCAGGATGGAGAGCCAACATTTCCGGTGTGCCTTCAAATACAAGCTCACCACCTTTGTCTCCTGCATCGGGACCGAGGTCGATAATCCAGTCGGCAGCCCTTATGATGTCCAAATTGTGCTCTACTACAATCACAGAGTGTCCTTTTTCTATAAGAGCGTCAAATGACTTGAGCAGTTTTTCTATATCCTGGAAATGAAGTCCGGTGGTTGGTTCATCAAATATGAAGAGAATGCTTCCCGAAGAGGACTCCTTTCCCAGAAATGAAGCCAGTTTGATTCTTTGGCTCTCTCCTCCGCTAAGGGTACTGCTGCTTTGCCCTAAACTGATATAGGAAAGTCCGACATCTTTGAGGGGCTGGAGTCTGTCGGCAATCCTTTTAGCCGTTGGGTCATTTTGGGCTGAAAAAAAATCTATGGCCTCATCAACGCTCATACTGAGGACATCGCTGATGTTTTTACCCTGAAATTTCACTTCGAGAATATCGGGTTGGAACCTTTTGCCGTCACATGCTTCACAAGTAATGGTAACATCGGCCATAAACTGCATCTCAATTTTTATTACTCCTTCTCCCTGACATTCAGGGCAACGTCCTCCATCTATATTGAAGGAAAAATGAGAGTGTCCGTAATTATTCATTTTTGCATAGGGCTGCTCGGAGAAAAGTTTGCGGATGTCATCATAGACCTTAAGGTAGGTTACAGGGTTGGATCTTGTGCTCTTTCCGATGCGGTTTTGATCCACATACTCCACCGAACTTATCCGGCCTAAATCTCCCCTCAGTTCTTTGAAAAGTCCGGGTTTGCTGCCCAGCTGGTGAATATGGCGGTTTAGAGCAGGATAGAGTATCTCTCCCACGAGAGAAGATTTGCCGCTTCCGCTGACCCCTGTAACTGCAGTGAGACATTTTAGTGGAAAGCGGACATTGATATTCTTGAGATTATTCTGCATTGCGCCCACCACCTCAATGGAGTATTTCCAGCTTCTCCTGGCTGGAGGAATGCGCTTAAAATTCCTTTCAGAAAGGTATTTGAGTGTGAGTGACGAATTATCTCCACCGGTGACCGGTCCCTGATAGACCACCTCTCCACCCTGTTTTCCGGCCAGCGGCCCTATGTCAATGAGCTGATCAGCAGCACGTATAATATCTTCATCGTGTTCAACTACGATCACTGTGTTGCCGAGGTCACGGAGTTTTTTCAGCACGGATAAAAGGCGTTGAGTATCCCTGGGATGTAGGCCGATACTCGGCTCGTCCAGGATATACATAGATCCTACCAGATTGTTGCCCAAAGAACTTACAAGGGCAATGCGTTGGCTCTCTCCTCCACTGAGTGTAGAAGATGGTCTGTCCAGAGTGAGGTAGGAGAGTCCCACAGATTGAATATAGTCTAACCGCTGCCTTATCTCCTTGAGTGCTCTTGATGCTATAC
>JAAZEZ010000030.1 GCA_012511975.1 Bacteroidales bacterium
AGCTCATATTTGGAGCTTTTACAGAGAAAAAAATCAAATAACAAGGCGATTTCTCGAACCGAAAATGACGAAAATCAGCAAAAAGTCAGCCCAAAACGCCTAAACTCGAATGTGCAACAGTCTCAACCTATATTTTAACATTATGAAACGTTTACTGATAACAATATCGATTATGACTGCAATCTCAGCAGCGACGTCCTGTACAATGGCTTCAAGTGACACAGATTCGGCTCCCTTGATTACAAAACCGACAGTAGTAGTGGAGGATGGACATTATACTCCCGAAATAATGCATTCCCTGGCCAAAGTATCAGATCCGCAGATCTCTCCCGACGGTACAAAAATTCTTTACGGAGTGGGTTTTACCTCAATTGAACAGAATAAGACCAACCGTGAGCTTTTTGTGATGAATATTGACGGAGGCGAAAAGATACAGCTCACAGCTACCCCTCAGAGCGAAAATAATGCACGTTGGATAGAGGACGGCAAACGTATCGCTTTTCTCAGGGGCGGCCAGATGTGGGTAATGAATGCTGACGGCACCGGTGAAAAGCAGGTAAGTGATGTTTCCGGAGGAATAATGGAATTCAAGCTTTCTCCTGATGGTACAAAAGTACTCTATTCGGCCAATTTCAAGGTAGCAAAGAGCCCTGCGGATATCCATCCGGATCTTCCAAAATCTACAGCCCGTACCATTGAAGGGATGATGTACAGACACTGGGATCACTTTGTGGAGAGTATTTCTCACACGTATCTTGCCGATTTTGACGGTAACAAACTTGGAGAGGGGGTTGATCTACTTGATGGAGAGCCCTATGAGCTCCCTGCTGAGCCTTTCAGCGGTATAGAACAGATTAATTTTTCTCCGAAAGGTGATCTGATTGTCTATTCCTGCCGTAAGAAAACCGGCAGAGAGTACGCATTTTCCACTAACAGCGATATCTATCTGCTAAATCTTTCAGACAACCTGTGCATCAACATCTCCGAGGGGATGATGGGCTACGACACCGACCCGGTATTCAGTCCTGACGGAGGCAGCATTGCCTGGTTGAGTATGGAGAGAGATGGTTATGAAGCTGACAAGATTCGTCTCTTCGTATATGATATCGCCTCCGGTGAGCGCCGAGAGCTCTCCTCCTCCTTCAAATACAATATCGAGAACCCTGTATGGATGCCCGATTCAAAGGGACTCTACTTCACTTCACTGGTTGAAGGTCTCCAGGAGATCTGGAAGACTGATCTTGAAAGTAATATGGCTAGGGTTACCCCTGAACGTGAATGGTTCAATTTCGGTGCGCCTTCGCTGCTGACATCAACTGCTGAAGATGGTTCGGTAAATGTGGAGCGTTTAATAACTACGAATCTTTGTATGTTGCGCCCGGCCGAGATTGTTTCCATTAACCCTCTGGACGGCAGCTGGGAGCAACTCACCTTTGAGAACAAAGAGATTCTTGATCAACTCGACGAAGTGACCATAGAGGAGAGGTGGATTACCACTTCAGACAATAAGAAGATGCTCACCTGGGTGCTTTACCCGCCCAAATTTGACAAGAGCAAAGTATATCCTTCGATTCTGCTCTGTCTCGGAGGGCCTCAGGGCACTTTGAGCCAGGGTTGGTCCTATCGTTGGAATTACCGTCTAATGGCTTCCCAGGGCTATGTCGTAGTGCTTCCCAATAGGCGCGGCACAACTGCATTCGGTCAGGAGTGGTGCGAACAGATTTCCGGTGACTATATCGGTCAGAATATGAGGGATTACTTCGCTGCAGCAGATGCTCTCAAGGCTGAGCCCTATGTGGGCAAAATGGCGGCTGTAGGTGCCTCCTATGGCGGTTATTCCGTATTTTATCTTGCAGGAATACATCAGAAACGTTTTGATGCCTTTATTGCACATGCCGGTATCTTCAATGTGGAGCATATGTATATGACCACCGAGGAGATGTGGTTCCCGGATTGGGATAATGGCGGCATTGCGCAGCCTGGCAAATATATGTCCGGTTCCCCTTGGAGCAACAATCCTGTTGCCAGAAGACACTATGCCAATTCTCCTCATAAGCTCGTAGAGAAATGGGACACCCCTATCCTGATTACTCACGGAGAACTCGATTATCGTGTGCCGGTTGATCAGGGAATGGCAGCATTCAATGCCGCTCAAATGATGGGAGTCCCCTCCAGAATGATTCTTTTCCCAGATGAGAACCACTGGATCCTAAAACCTCAGAATTCCATTCACTGGAACCGCGAATTTTTCGGTTGGCTTGAGACGTACCTCAAAAATTGAGGTGCGGGTTGCGTGTTGCGAGTTGCGGGTTACGAGGGGGTGTTGGGTGCGTGTTGTGAGTTTTGTGAATAGCTAACTGTTTATTTTATTGAAAAGCATTGATACGCTTAAGAGTAAGATTGTTTGTATTATTAACAATCAAAAGAAGAAAAGCAAAATCATTATAATATCTAGACAACGAATCTATATTTAACTTAACATCTAACCCTAAACTCATAACTCATAACTAACCACTAAACAACTTATTCATAACTCGAAACTCGAAACTCAGAACTAACTCCAAATCGATTACAAATAATAACATATTAACACAAATAAAACATGTTTGATAAGAAGACATATATTTCAAGGCGCAAAAGGCTTGCGGAAAGCATTTCAGAGGGGATAATTCTTATTCTCGGTAATAGCGAGGCAAGCAGCAACTACCGCGACAACACTTATCTGTTTAGACAGGACAGCTCATTCCTCTATTTTTTCGGACTTGACAAGCCCGATTTGGCAGCAGTAATAGATGTGGAGAGTGGAGAAGAAATTGTTTTTGGTAATGATGTAGACATAAACGATATCATCTGGATGGGGCCCCAGTTGCTTATTTCAGAGCAAGCTGTATCTGTCGGTGTGGCCAAAAGTGCACCTTTTGCCTCTCTGGCAAAATATCTGGCGGAAGCAAAAGCTAAAGGACGTAAAATCCACTTCTTGCCACCTTACCGCAATCATAACAAGATTCTTCTCCACAAAATGCTCGGAATCGGCTTTGACAATATGAAAGAGGCAGCCAGCGTCGAGTTGATCAAGGCAGTAGTAGCTCTTCGCGAGATTAAGGAGGAGTGTGAGATTGTTGAGATTGAGAAAGCCTGTAATCTTGGTTATGATATGCACATGGCGGCGATGAAAGCGATGAAATTGGGAAAGGTAGAACAGGAACTTGTGGGGATAATGGAGGGAATTTGCGCCTCCGGCGGCATCATGCCCTCATTTCCAATTATTCTTTCGCAAAATGGAGAGACTCTCCACAACCATTCGCATCACCAGATCCTGACAGAGGGAAGACTCTGCGTGATAGATGCCGGAGCTGAGGTTAATAGTCATTACGCATCCGACTTCACCCGTACTCTCCCTTGCAGCGGCAAGTTCACCAAACAGCAGGCAGAAATTTATTCGCTGGTGGCAGCTGCTAATAACTATGCTATTGGTGCCGCCCGTCCCGGTCTTTCCTATACGGACGTTCATCTGGGTGCAGTAACGGTGCTGGTGCAGGGCCTGATAGATTTGGGTCTTGTAAACGGAAATGCCTCTGAAGCCGTAGCAGCAGGTGTGGCTGGTCTCTTTATGCCTCACGGTTTGGGACACCAAATGGGTCTCGATGTGCACGATATGGAGGATTTAGGTGAAAATTATGTGGGCTATGATGACAAATACAAGCGTGCCACCCAGCCCGGTCTTGCCTCGTTGAGGATGGGCAAAATGCTTGAGGTCGGCCATGTGGTGACAGTCGAGCCCGGAATCTATTTCATCCCCGCTTTGATCGAGAAATGGAAAAATGAGGGGACTTGCAAAGGTTTGATCAACTTTTCCAAATTGAAGCCATACTATAATTTCGGTGGCATCCGCCTTGAAGATGATATTCTCATCACACCCGAAGGATGTCGTTTGCTTGGTGCTAAACGTCTTCCTATTACCGTTAAGGATGTAGAACTAGAAATGGCCACCTGATTCCGATATCAAGGGTGCAAAAGTGACCCTTATTAGCATTTTGATGTAACAAATAGAAACAATTAACAGATATTTTACTAATATGAAAAAAATTCTTACACTCCTTTCCATTTTGGGTCTTTCGCTTATGGTCTCGGCCCAGACAATTTCAAAGAGTGAACTGGCGGAAATCCAGGGCAGTTTTGTAAAGGATGCCTCTACAATCGCACTTCAGAATATTCTGACCAATGATAAAAACATCAAGACCAAGGCGCTTAACCATGCCAAGGTGACCAATCCGGTAGACCATTATTTCAAATATCGTGTAGATATCAAAGGTATCACTGATCAGAAGAGTTCAGGCAGATGTTGGATGTTTACCTCAATGAATGTCTTCCGTCCGGATGTTATCAACCAACTAAATGTCCCCGCGTTTGACTTTTCACACAATTTCTGCTATTTCTGGGATATGTTTGAGAAATCGAATCTTTTCCTCGAAAATGTCATTGCCACTGCAGATAGAGATATGCAGGATAGAGATGTGGAATTTTTCTTCAAATCTCCCATTGGCGACGGAGGAGTCTGGAATCTCTTCTACAATATCGCAGAAAAGTATGGGGTAGTGCCCAAACAGGTGATGCCCGAGACCGAGCATTCCAATAATACCGGTCAGATGAGTTCTATGCTTAGGGAAAGACTTCGTGTTGGGGGTTATCAGCTGCGCGAAATGTATGCGGCCGGCAGTAAGATTGAGGCTCTGCGCGCTGAGAAGATAAATATTCTAAAAGATGTGTACCGTGTGCTTGCACTCTGCTTAGGCGAGCCCCCTACCGAGTTCAGCTGGAGGTATAAAGATAATAATGGCCAGATTCAAGTTCTTACCAGTACCCCTTTGGAGTTTTATAAAAGTATAGTTCCGGAAAATTATAATCCGGAGACTTATGTGATGATAATGAATGATCCTACTCGCGAGTATTATAAAGTCTACGATATCTCAAACTATCGGAATACATATGAGGGGCTCAACTGGGTTTATCTCAACCTCCCCAACGAAGATATCAAGGCAGCAGCACTGGCTTCCCTGAAAAACAATGAGCCTATGTATGCATCCTGTGATGTGGGCAAACAGTATAATAGTGAGACCGGTATTTTGGATGTGGGTACCTATGATTATGAGTCGCTCTTCGGCATCAATCTGAAAATGGACAAAAAAGCGCGCATTCTCACCCGTCAGAGTGGTTCTGCACACGCAATGAGCATAGTAGGATGTGACACGGATGCCAACGATGTCCCCATTAAATGGGAGTTTGAGAATAGTTGGGGTCCGGCATCAGGCAACAAGGGCTTTTTAACCTTTACCGATAAATGGTTTGACGAGTACCTTTTCCGCATAGTAATCAACAGAAGGTACCTTGACGCGAAGGCTATTAAAGCACTAGACTCCAAACCGATATTACTCCCTCCCTGGGACTATATGTTTTAGATCCGAATGTTGGCTGTAAAGATAATAGCGGTGATACTCGGGATCTTGGGACTGGCAGGGTGTATTCTGCCGGTAATCCCGGGACCGCCCTTTAGTTGGGTGGGGCTTTTGCTGCTCTATTTTTGGGGAGACGAGCCCATTTCCACACGCTTTCTTATCATTTGGCTGATAATTACCGTGGTTGTGACCATCCTTGACTATGTGGTACCCGCATATTTTACCAAAGTTACCGGTGGCTCCAAAGCAGCTTCACGTGGCTCACTTGTGGGGCTTTTAGTTGGATTGATATTCTTTCCTCCGGTTGGTATGATTGTAGGTGCTTTCCTCGGCGCACTATTGGCGGAACTTTTGATCAACGGCAGTCGGATGGGGCACTCTTTTAAGGCTGCGCTGGGCTCTTTTCTCGGCTTTTTCTTTGGTACTTTTCTAAAGCTTGCCGCTTCTGCGGTAATGATGTTTTACATTGTGAAATTCCTTTAAAATAAAGAGATCGATGAAGATTTTCATGCAAAATGTGGAAAATGAGAACACTTTTTTAATAATGAAGAGTCGGTTTTGAAAAATAATGTTAAATTTGCAGATCGATAAATATGGTATGGGCATATATCCCGTTTGTCGTGCTATTATGAGGGGATTTAATAACAATTTGTATGCTGGCAGCAAGTAATTGCTAACAGTTTTTATGCTAACCAAAGAAATTACTAATGATTTATACGCTAACCTAAAGAAATAACTAACTATTAATTGTGCAATAACTTAAATATTAAACGTTTTATTAACCTAAAATTTCATTTATGTTCGTTTCTAATAAACTAGGCCGCATCTTTGCGGCCATGTGTGCATTGCTCCTATCAATGGGAACAATGTGGGCTCAGAACATTACTGTTACCGGTAGGGTAACCGATAGTAATGGAGAGCCGGTGATTGGCGCGTACGTACTTGTAGAGGGTACACGCCAGGGAACATCTACCGATTTTGACGGTGTATATTCGCTTCCAGCTCCAAGGTCAGGCGCTCTTGTCTTTTCCTGCATGGGCTATAGGGATATCACCGTTCCCGTAAACGGCAGAAGCACTATAAATGTGGTTCTCGAAGAAGATGCAATGCTTCTTGAGGATGCCGTTGTGGTGGGTTTCGGTACGCAACGAAGGGAAAACTTGACAGGTGCGGTTGCATCTGTAAACGTTTCACAGGCCCTCGAAAGCCGTCCTATTGCTGACGTCGGCCGTGGTCTCCAGGGTATGACTCCCGGTTTGACCGTACGTGTGGGTTCTACTGAGGTTGGTTCCGATCCTTTGTTCCGCATCCGTGGTCACGTAGGTTCATACCTCGGTGGCTCATCTCCCCTCATCCTTTTGGACAACGTGGAGATTCCTTCCATTAACCTCGTAAACCCTGATGACATTGAGTCGATCTCAGTGTTGAAAGATGCTGCATCTGCTTCCATTTATGGTGCGAAAGCTGCATTTGGTGTAATCCTTATTACTTCCAAGAAGGGTGCGAAGACCGAGGCCATCAAAGTCAATTATTCAGCAAACTTCTCATTCCAGAGCCTTACCGATACTGATGGCATTGCTGACGTAGATGCTCTCCACTACACAGTAGAGGCAGCTGAGCGTCTTGGCACAATGACACCCGTTGGTGCTTTCTGGCTTATCGACCGCGCCGGTTATAACGCCGCAGTTGCATGGAAAGAGAAATATGGCGACACTCTTGATCCGTATGCTCCTATGGTATATGGCCGTGACTGGTATCTCGACTCTTCCAACCGCAAGATCGGTGTAAGAACCTATGATCCTTACGTATACATGATCAACCAGGGTGCCCCTACACAGACTCACAATCTCTCTGTTCAGGGCAAGACCGGCAAGACTAATTTTAATATCAGCCTCGGTTATCTTGGTCAGAGCGGTATGTTGAAGCCGACAGAGTATGACGACTTCACCCGTTACAATGCCAATGTGAGACTCTCAACTCAGATCAACGACTTCATAAATGTACATGCAGGTATTATGTACACCAACTCCAACAAGTCTTGGGCATTCTCAACCAACTCTACTACGGCTGACCCCTGGTACTACCTCTTCCGTTGGGGACCTACCTATCCGTTGGATCCTACAGATGAGTTCGGCAATTCTCTCCGCAACCAGGTTTATGAGATGGGTGCTGCAAATGAGGCCAACATTAAGAAAAACTATACAAGTGTGAATGTTGGAGCTACCATAACCCCTGTTAAGAACTGGGATATCAATTTTGACTACACCTATGCAGTAAACAATTCCCAGGAGTTCAACCCCGGTATTACTTATTGGGCAGCAGACCTTTGGGCTGGTGCCCAGGCAGTAAAAGATGATCAGGGTAATTTTGTTACTGTTAAGAATGAGTGGGATCAGTTCAACAAGTTGGGTCCTTCTATTATTCAACAGACTCTTCCGGTACAGAGTTATACTAAAAGTTATGACTCTTACTATCAGGATTCATACACCTCAATCAGACAGACCTGGAACATAACCACTGACTACTCTCTCAAACTTGCTAACCATAAGTTTGATTTCCTCCTCGGAATGCAGGCAGTGGATTACAGATATACAGGCGTATGGGGTAAAAAGATGACCCTTATGGACATCACCAATCCCCAGTTTGCCCTTGCAACCGGTACACAGACTTCAGGTGGTACCAACTCCTGGAACTCTACTCTCGGTTTCTTCGGCCGCGTGAACTATAACTATAAGGAGAGATACCTTTTCGAGGCGAACCTCCGTTACGACGGTTCTTCCAAATTCCCCACCCATCTGAAGTGGAGATGGTTCCCTTCATTCTCCGCCGGCTGGCGCTTGACTCAGGAGCCCTGGATGCAGGATATTACCCATGTCCTCTCCTCAATGAAACTCCGTGCGTCATGGGGTATGATTGGTGACCAAACCGTATCCAGCTCACAGTATATCCCTCTGATTGGTGCTCAGACCACATATTGGATGCACAGTGGTATAAGGGATAACGCTTATGCTACTCCCGCTATTGTGGCCTCAGACATTACCTGGCAGGATATTGTTACTCTCGACCTTGGTCTTGAGTTCTCACTCTTGAACCAGGTTGACTTTGTACTCGGCTGGTACCAGAGAGATACCAAGAATATGATCGTTGGAATGGAGGGTCTTGGTTATAACCTCGGTTCTCCTCCCCCCAATGGTAACTATGGTTCTCTTCGCACAAGAGGTTGGGAAGCATCGGTAACCTATCGCAAGATCTTTGACAATGGCTTTAGCTTTTCCGCTTCTGCTTCGGTTTCAGATGCCAAGACCATTATTACTGAGTACGGTTCAGCACTTAGCATCGGTGGCTGGTACAACGGTAAGACCTATGGTGAAATCTGGGGTTATCGTGTTGACGATCTCTACACCTGGGACGATTTCGGTCTACAGCCAGGTCAGTGGGCTCAGCTCGAACAACTCATTGCCACAGACAAGTACGGTAGGTACTATCAGAATGCTAAAGGTTATGCCTCACAGGGTAAGATAACTTCAGGCAGTGCCATTTCAGGTCCTGGTGACGTAAGATTTAAAGACCTCAATGGTGACGGTATCATTGACAACGGTTCACAGCTTCTCACTGTAAAAGACGAAAATGGCAATGATGTTCCCGGTTACGGTGACCTCGATGTTATCGGAAACACCACTCCTCGTTACGAGTATAGTTTCCGTGTTGACCTCGGCTGGAAGGGATTTGACTTCTCGATGTTCTGGCAGGGTATTGGTCAGCGCGATCTGTGGGGTGGTTCACCTCTCACGATACCTGGTTTCAACTCTTCCGACGGTGCAATGGCACAAGCTATTGCAGGTAACTTCTGGTATGAGACTCTCGATGCTAGCGGCAAAGTAATAGATGCAAGATATGATGCTTTCTATCCTCGTGCCAATAACCTTTATTCAAGTGGAACAGGCTTCAATATGCAAGTTAGTGACAGATATCTCCTCAATATGGCATACCTCAGACTTAAAAACGTAACTCTCGGTTACACCATTCCTGAGAAGATTACCAAGAAGGCTTTCATCGATAAACTCCGCGTTTATATTTCGTTAGAGAACTTCCTCACATTTGACAACCTCAGAGGCCTTCCGATCGACGTTGAAGAGATTCCGGGTTATTCATACCTCAACTCTTCCAACTACAACTCAAGTCGTACGGGTGTTGGTGCTCCTGCATTTAAGAGTGCTTCATTTGGTGTTCAGTTAACATTCTAATTATCGCTTAAGACAATGAAAAAGATATTATATTTTTTGATGGCTCTCGTTCTACTTGTTCCGACAAGTTGTAGCGATTTCCTCGAGCGTAGCTCTTTGGTGGATCTGGATGACAATACCTACTGGAATTCAGAAGGTAATGTCCGCCTATTTGTCAATGGAGCATACGCCTACTATTTCAGCGGCTATTCTGACAACTGGGGTTCGGTGTATGCCCCTGAGGTGTACGCTACTCCTTATAATGACGACCGTACCCTTACCGGAGCACAGCCCAACATCCTTCTCTCAGTTCCTAAGGACAACTGGTATCGCGCTGAGTCAACTGCTTATCGTGGTACATGGCTTTCACGTCGTGCATCAGCTCCATGGAACTTTGCTTACATACGCAAATGGAACCTGCTTATGGAGCGTCTCGATATGATGAAAGAGGGCGGTTATCTGACTGACGATGCTTACAACCATTGGATGGGTGTAGCCCGTTTCCTCCGCGGATGGGAATACAGCCGTTTGGTACAATCTTTTGGTGACGTTCCCTACTATGGAGAACAGGTTGCATCGGCTGATATTGATGCTCAGTTTAAGGATCGTGATCCCCGTACCTACGTGATGGACCAGGTAAAGGCCGACTTTGACTACGCTATCACAAACGTACGCGCAGATGACGGCATCGACTATATCAACAAATATGTGGTTTCTACAGTTGCAGCACGTTGTATGCTTTTCGAAGGATCATGGCTTACTTATCATAAGAATGATGAGGCTCTAAAGACCTGCTCGGATATTGACGGTCATGCCAAAACCTATCTACAGGCAGCTGTGGATTATGCAGCCGTTACTATCAATTCGGGTAAGTATGGTTTCAACAAAGATTTCCGCACACTCTTCGGAACCCTCTTCACTACCCTTACCGGTACAGCCAACGAGGTTATTCTTTACCGTACTTACAATAAGTCCGTTAACAACAGTGCACAACACTGCTATGCTTCATATTCAGGTGGAAACAATGCACGTGAAGCTCAGCGTACATCAGGTAACTTCGCTACCCTGAAGGCTTGGATTTGCCAGGACGGACGTCCTTACAACTCTTCAAATGTTGAGAATGTAGAAAGCTTCCGTATGCAGGATATGGTTCTTACCCGTGACCCCCGTTTTGAGGCTTCATTCCTTGATGAAACATGGACAACACCTACGGGTCTCTATGTTCTGAAGTTCATCGACCGTATAGGTTGTAACTACTTCTGGAAAGGCGGTTCTTCTCCTTCATATTATAACTCTAACACCAATGAAAATGGTTTCCCCTGCATCCGTTATGCTGAGACCGTTCTTAACTGGCTTGAGGCAAAAGCTATCTTAGCTGACTTCTTTGGTGGTTCCGCTGTTACTCAGGATGACCTCGACAAATCTATCAATGCCATACGTACTCGCCCTCTCGACCAGGAGGCAATTGATAAAGGTGTTAAAAAGACAGCTCCTCTTACACTCGGGATGGTTAGCTCGATGAATGACCCTGAGAGAACCTCTGATATTCAGAAGACTACACTCGGTTACAACACACGTGGTTTTTGTTCTCCTCTTATGTGGGAGATTCGCCGTGAGCGCCGCATGGAATTCTTCATGGAGAACGTACGTACCCTTGATATCCGCCGTTGGGGATGGCTTGAGCTTATGCTTGAAGCTAATAACCCTGACATCGGAGTAGGTGGCTGGGTTGAGCTTGATCTTGCACGTCATCAGCCCGCTGACAATCCCACACAGGTTACCAACTTAAAGAAGACGAAAAACGGAGTTGGTTATAATCTTCTCACAGCTTCCAATAAAGGCGTGGTTTCTGTGCGTCACATCGAAAAGGTGAATGCAGACGGTTCAATCGTTCTTGGTCCGAGAGTTTTCTTTGACGGTTCCAACTATAGTGAGATGCGCGGCTTCCTTGTTCCTCAGAACTTCAAGGATTTTGATCCACGTAACGTTGATGTACGTAACTATCTCGAGCCTATCTGTACTGATGTTATCAACCAGTACAAAGAGAAGTCTCAAGCTACCGGTAACAACTACACAATCTACCAGAATCCCGGCTGGGAGCAGTAGAAGATATTGTACGGTAAAATTAAAAAACTCCGAAAGACTAAAAACTTTCGGAGTTTTTTAATAGTTCTGAGTATTGAGTATGTAGTATCGAGTTGGTCAAAACTCAAATAGAGTATTGCCGGTAGCAGTTCTAACAGGCATGCAGCCATTAATAAAATTACGGAAACGGTGGCTCTCCTCGTTGGTGAGAAATTCGGTTTCGATTGGAATATAGAAGAGACGTTTTTTAAGTTCCGAAGAGATATGCCTGTTAGAGACCAGCCTGTGGGCATCTTTTTCTGTGGTAAGTAACAGTGCGCGTGGATTGCTTCTTGCAAAATATTCGATATCACGGATGTTGCTGCGGGTAAATTCGTGGTGATCTCTGTATGTAGTCTGGGTAATTTGTTCATAGATGTCCGAGAGGTGCATCAGCAGCGGTTTGATATTGGCTATGCCGGTAAAGAGTCCCACTTCCTTGGAGTAGATGTATCTCTTGTCGCCCAGTTCGGCGAATATTGGCTCAATGGGGCAATACTTTATTCTGGCGAAGAAACAGGGGCAGTAATCATTGATGCGATTGGCCTTTTTGATGATATCACGCTCCCATTCGTCCAGGTATTCCGGACTTTTGGTGACTATTATGGCATCTGCCCTGCGAATTTGTTCCGGGAGATCTCTCAAGCGACCGATGGGGAGGAGGTTGTCCTTAAACAGAGGTCTGTTGTAATCTATAAGGAGTATATTCTTCAAAGGACGCACTTTTCTGTGCTGAAAAGCATCGTCCAGCACAATCACTTCCGGACGAATTTCCTGAGGTAGTGAGAGTAATTGTGTGATGCCTCTTTTGCGGTTGGCATCCACGGCAACAATTACATCTTCATACTTTTTCCTCATCTGTAGAGGTTCGTCTCCGACCTCACGTGTAGTGGCATCTGTGTCGACTATTCTAAACCCTCTGGTTTTACGTTTGTAGCCGCGTGAGAGTACCGCCACCTTATGTTGGGATTTGAGCAGTCGCACTACCAGTTCGGTAGTTGGGGTTTTACCGGTCCCTCCGGCAGTAATATTGCCTATTGAAATGACAGGTACGTCAAATTGATATGACTTGTAGATGCCTTTGTCGTAGAGATGGTTTCTCAACTTCAACGTCAGATAATAGGGAAATAGTATAACCTTACTTCTTATCATTTTTAATACTCTAAACTATCGTTGGCTTTTGATTTATTTTATACTCTTAACTTCCAATTTCCAATTGCTTTTATCTTTCTAAATCAAATATCATTACTCCATTTTTCTTTGATGAAATCGAGAATGGAAACTATTTCAGCCGGATCATTTGAGGTAACGAGTTTCAATCTCGTCTCTTTGAAATGGTCCAGTCCCTTGAAGTAGCAGCTGAGGTGGCGCCGCATCTCCAGAATACCTACCTTGTCTCCTTTTATTTTAATGGATTTTGCAAGATGCCGCTTAGCAAGCTCAACTTTCTCTGCAATGCTCATTGGTTGAAGTTTCTCTCCGGTATCTAGAAAGTGGCGAATCTCCTTGAATATCCATGGGCGGCCGAAACTGGCCCTTCCTATCATTATACCATCTACCCCATATCTTTCAAAGGCTTGTGCCGCCTCTTCCGGAGTGGCAATATCTCCGTTACCTATAATGGGAATATGCATTCTGGGGTTGCGCTTGACCTCACCGATCAGGGTCCAGTCTGCCTCTCCTTTGTAGAGCTGACTGCGGGTACGTCCATGGATTGTAAGCGCAGCTATTCCTACATCCTGCAGCCGTTCGGCAAGCTCCACAATGATCTTGGAATCTTCGTCCCATCCGAGACGCGTCTTGACAGTCACAGGCAATTTAACAGCTTCCACTACTCTACGAGTAATCTCTACGAGCTTGTCCGGCTCGCGCATCATACCGCTGCCCGCACCGCGATTTGCAATCTTCTTGACAGGACAGCCAAAATTGAGATCTATCACTTCGGGTTTTGCCTCTTCAACCATTGTTGCTGCCTCCACCATTGATTCGGGTATGTGTCCATAAATTTGTATGCCTATTGGCCGCTCATAGTCATAGACGACAAGTTTGGCAAGAGCTTTGCGTGCATCCCGTATCAAACCGTCGGAGGGCACAAACTCCGTATAGACCATATCAGCACCATATTCTTTGCAGATACAGCGAAAAGAGGCATCGGTGACATCCTCCATCGGCGCCAGCAGTAATGGTTTATCTCCTAGATCAAGGGTGGAAATCCTCATCGGGCTATTATAATGAAAATCCTGAGCAAAAATAGATATTATAGAGTAAAAACACTACTTTTGCCCAAAATTAATTTAAAGATGGAAAGTAGAATCAGAAGAATAGGGGTGCTTACCTCAGGAGGTGATGCCCCGGGTATGAACGCCGCAATCAGGGCTGTTGTACGCTCGGCAATATTTTACCACTGCGAAGTGGTAGGAATACGTAAAGGCTACACCGGGCTCATTGAAAAACAGTTTATGGGGATGCAGTCCCACTCCGTTTCCAAGATAATTTCACAGGGTGGCACTATGCTCCAGTCGTCACGTTGTCCGGAATTTAATGATCCCCATGTGCGAAAAGTTGCAGTTGACAATATGCGCGAGGTGGGCATTGACTCGCTGGTGGTTATAGGTGGCGATGGTTCTTTCAGAGGGGCCAATGACCTTGTAAAGGAATTCGATTTCCCTGTGGTTGGGGTTCCCGGTACTATTGACAATGATATCTATGGTACCGATTTTACCATCGGTTTTGATACAGCCATCAATACTGCGCTGGATGCCGTTGACAAGTTACGTGATACTGCTGATTCGCACAATATGGTCTTTTTTGTGGAGGTTATGGGTCGAGATGCTGGTTTCATAGCTCTGCATACAGCTATCGGTACAGGAGCTGAAGCTGTGCTGGTACCCGAATTTCCTACCAATATTAAGAAACTATGTGACTATTTGCTAAATGAGCGTCGCAAAAATAAGACTTCAGGAATAGTAATCGTGGCTGAAGGAGATGACACTGGGGGTGCGATAGAGATTGCTGCCCAGGTTAAGAGACGCCTGCCTGATTATGAAACCAGAGTCACCACGCTTGGTCATATCCAAAGAGGTGGATCTCCGAGCTGTACCGACAGGGTGCGTGCCAGTCTTCTTGGCCACGCTGCTGTCCGGGCTCTGCTTGATGGCCGCAAAGGGGTAATGGTCGGCCTCATCAACAATCAGATTGAATATACTGCCTTTGAGACAGCCTGCTCCCGACACAACGAGATTAATAAAAACTGGTATGATATTGCTCGTATTTTGTCTATTTAATAAAATTGTTTAACTTTGCAGCCCAAAATTTTTATATTAACTTAAATATCAACACACACAGTGGACACACAAAGTTACAAGACAATCTCAGCTAATAGCGCTACCGTTAACAAAGAGTGGGTAGTGGTTGATGCTAAGGATCAGGTTCTTGGTCGTTTCGCTGCCAAAATTGCGGTTCTGCTTCGCGGAAAGCACAAAACCAACTTCACCCCCCATGTGGATTGCGGTGATAACGTTATTGTGCTCAACGCCGGCAAAGTACGCCTTACCGGCAACAAGATGACTCAGAAACAGTACGTCCGTCACACCGGCTATCCGGGTGGACAGAGATTTACCACTCCCAAGGAACTCTTGGAGCGTAAGCCGTTAGCTGTTCTGCGACATGCCGTGAAAGGTATGTTGCCGAAGAATCGCCTTGGAGCTCAGTTGCTGAGAAATCTTTATCTCTATGAAGGTAACGAGCATCCACACCAGGCACAACAACCCAAACAAATTAATTTTAACGACTAAAAACAGAGCATGGAAGTAATTAACGCCCTTGGAAGACGTAAATCAGCAGTTGCTCGCGTTTATCTTAGCGCAGGTAAAGGTAACATTGTCATCAACGGTAGCCCGATGGATGAGTACTTCAAAGAGGAAACTCTCAAGTACATTGTTAACCAACCTCTCAATCTTACAGGCACAGTTGCCAACTTTGACATCAAGGCCAACATTGTTGGTGGTGGTGTTAAAGGTCAGGCAGAAGCTCTTCGTCTCGCGATTTCCCGCGCACTTTGCAAAGTTGATGAAGAGGCTTATCGCCCTGTATTGAAGTCCAACGGCTTCCTCACCCGCGATGCCCGCGAGGTTGAAAGAAAGAAGCCCGGACAGCCCGGCGCAAGGAAACGCTTCCAATTCAGCAAACGTTAAGAGTATTACGCTGGTTTATTTGCACAGTACGGATCCAAAACAACAGGACTCACATCTTTTGATATGGCTACCTGAAGTTTGTCCGACTGCGGAAAATCCAGGAGACCGGCAAGACCGCTACTCCTGATTGACAAAAAGAGGACTCCCGCTTTCAAAGGGGAGTAAAACAGTAAAAACTATTACAAAAATTAATTAAAATGTCCAGAACAAATTTCCAAGTCTTACTTGATGCAGGTGTTCACTTCGGTCACCTGAAGAGAAAGTGGAATCCCAAAATGGCTCCTTATATATTTATGGAGAAAAACGGCATTCACATTATCGACCTGCATAAGACTGTAGTAAAAATAGATGAGGCAGCAAATGTGATGAAGCAGCTCTCCCGTGGGGGGCGCAAAATTCTTTTTGTTGCTACAAAGAAACAGGCCAAGGACATCGTTGCACAGAATGCACAGGCTGTTGATATGCCTTACGTTACTGAAAGATGGCCGGGTGGAATGCTTACCAACTTCCCGACTATCCGCAAGGCTGTCAAGAAGATGCAAAACATCGACAAGATGATGGAAGATGGCACCTTCGATACATTGGCAAAACGTGAGAGACTTCAGGTTACACGCCAGAAGGCTAAACTCGAAACAAACCTCGGTTCTATCAAGGATCTTACACGCCTTCCTTCAGCAATTTTCGTGGTTGACGTTCAGAAGGAGGTAAATGCAGTAAGGGAGGCCAACCGTCTCAACATCCCTGTGATTGCAATGGTTGACACCTGCTGCGACCCTACTAATATTGACTATGTTATCCCCGCTAATGACGATGCTGCCAAATCCATCGCACTCGTGACGGAAGTACTTTGTAAAGCTATCGCAGAAGGATCTGAAGAGCGTAAGCTCGAGAAGGAGAAAGAGAAGGATGCTCAGCCGGCAGCCTCTGATACTACAGAAGTTATTGCAGGCAAGAGACTCCGTCAGCGTAGAGAGAGACCGGCCAGGGCTAAAACTGCTGCTGTCGTAGAAGAGAGCGCGGAGGAAACAAAAGAAGAGACCACAAACGAATAATATAACCTTATAATTTTTCGCAAAATGGAAATTAAAGCAGCAGATGTTGCGAAACTTCGCAAAATGACAGGTGCCGGTATGATGGATTGCAAGAATGCTTTGGTTGAAGCTAAAGGCGACTATACTAGGGCACAGGAGATTATCCGTGAAAAAGGTAAGCTCGTGGCAGCAAAACGCGCAGACCGTGAGACTTCCGAGGGTGCGGTAAAAATACGCGTTGATGGAGGCAAGGGCATAATCGTATGCCTCGGTTGCGAGACTGATTTCGTATCCCAGAATTCGGAGTTCCAGGATCTTGTGAACAGCATTGCCGATGCAGCAATCGCCAACTTCCCCGCAGATATGGAGGCCCTCAAGGTTTGTAAGCTCGCAAACGGTGAGACTGTTGAAGAAGCTATATCCCAGCAGACAGGCAAGAGCGGCGAAAAACATAGCCTCGTAGCATATCATAGACTTGATGCCCCCTATGTGGCTCAATATGTACACACCATCAATGGTAAACTCGGAGCTATTGTTGCATTTAACAAACCAGTTCCCGAGCAGCTTGGTAAAGGCGTTGCCATGCAGGTAGTATCAATGAAGCCTGTATCAATTTCCGTGGCAGACTGCCCTGAAGAGGTGATTGCTGAGGAGCGCAAGGTGGCTATTGAGAAGACAAAGGAAGAGCAGATCCGAAAAGCAGTTGATGCAGCTATCAAAAAGGCAGGTATCAACCCCGCACATTGTGATACTGATGATCATATCGACTCCAACACAGCAAAGGGATGGCTCACTCCCGAGCAGGCAAAACAGGCACGCGAAATCATTAAAACCGTATCTGCAGAAAAAGCAGCCAACCTCCCTGAACAGATGATTCAGAATATTGCTAACGGCCGTGTACAGAAATTCCTCAAAGAGAATACTCTCGAAGAGCAGGAGTACCAGATGGGTGATGGCAAGACTTCTGTAAAGGATACCATCAAAGCTGTCGACAAAGAGGCAAAGGTTACAGCATTCTACAGAGTATCACTTAACGACTAATTTTTATTAGTTAAGAGTTTGATGCGATTTTTTGGACTCTGAGTTGGAGCGGGAGTTTCGGAATTCTGAGACAAGTTCTAAAAAATAATAAAGTCCCGGGTTAAGAATAATTAGCTCAGGACTTTTTATTTTACACAAACCCCATACATTACCGACTACCCACTTAAAACTCGCACCCCGCACCACTACCGACTACACACTACACACTACACACTACACACTACATACT
>JAAZEZ010000031.1 GCA_012511975.1 Bacteroidales bacterium
CCTTACTTTCAAAATAACGTTCTATATGCTTTTTACTAAAATGAGATTTTCCTCTTATCAATGTTTTAGGGATGTTATTCTCTTTTGCAATTTTAAATATCCAAGAATCCGTTACGTTAAACTTGTCTTTTATTTCTGAAACCGTATATAAATCTGATATAGGTTTACTATTATTTAAAGGACGAGCTTTATATGGTTCTGGGTTTTCAAATAATGCATCTATATCCTTACGACGAATAAAAGTTTTACCTTTAGTTTGAAATGCCAGCAACAGGCCTTTATGTAAATAACGATAAATAGTAGTTCGCCCAACACTCAAAAGAATAGCAGTTTCAGAAACCGTAAGATAGTCCTTATTCTTAATTTCTTCATATTTTTCAGCTTTTTGTTCGATTTCCTGCATGGTCTTATAATCTATTGCTGAAACTTTAAATTTCCTCTTCCGTTCTTCTCTTTTAGAGTGTTTATAAGACTGAGAATTACATCTATGGGAGCAATAACGAGTAGTCATGGTTTTTGCTATAAATATTTTATTGCACCATTCACATTTTTTCTGAACTTCTAATTTTGAGCTCATAATTTATCTCTGTTTTTGTTTCATGATGTTTCATAGTGTTCCATAGTGTTCCATTATATACCACTTAGGTCAACATATTTATTTTTTGAGTTGTTTTTTGGAACACGATACAAATACGGTACAAAAGTATGTATAACATATCATATTAACAAGTAGTAACGATAATATTTAAAACAATAAACCCGCTAAATTATAGCGGGTTGTAATTATTTGTAGCTTTATACATCATTGATCATCAGGCGATTACTTGCCGATACAAAACCTTGAAAAAATCTCCCCAAGTACCTCATCTGTGGTAATTGCACCTGTAATTGTGCCCAGATGGTGGAGGGCTTCACGGAGATCCTGAGTCAGGAGATCAGTGGGTAGAGTACTCTCCAGGCCCTCTGCAACGCGTGTAAGGGCGGAATGTGCATTCTGAAGTGCCTCAAAATGTCGCAAGTTTGTTACAAGTACTGAGTTACTGTTAGTTGCACCAACTGAACAGATAGAGTGTAAAGTTTTCTTGATTGAATCAAGCCCAAGATGTTTACCTGCGGAAATAGGGATAATTGCGATAGGGGAGAGGCCTGCCGAGGTGGCATATTCACTTACATTCTCCACATATTTGCCGAGGATGGGATCGATATCATCGGGATCTATCAGACCTTTTCCGGATTTGGGAAGGTCTAGAATAAGGTCGCATTTGTTGATCAGAATGATAACCTGCTGTTGTGAGGGATCTATTTTTAAGGTAAGCGTGTTTATTGAGTCGTCAAAATTGTCGGGACGGGTAACGTCAAGCATCAGGAGTACAACGGAGGCTTCGCGGATCTTTTCGAAGGTACGCTCTATTCCAATGGTTTCGAGTGTTTCGTGGGTTGTCCTTATACCGGCAGTGTCGATAAATCTGAAGAGTGTACCGTCGATATTCACGGTGTCTTCTATATAATCACGTGTAGTGCCGTGGATGGGGGAGACGATGGCCCTTTCTTCACCCAGAATTGCATTCAAAAGGGTGCTTTTACCGGTATTTGTGGCACCTGCAATTGCCACCGGCACACCGTTTTTAATCACATTTCCGAGCTTGAAACCGGAAATCAGTTCCCCTATATGAGCCAGTGTCTCGTCGAGCAATGAGCGAAGGTGGGTGCGATCTGCAAATTCCACCTCTTCTTCGCTGAAATCGAGCTCCAGCTCCATCAGCGCCACGATTTCCAGCAGATTGGCACGCATTGCGGAGAGTTCGGAAGAGAATCCGCCCCTCATCTGTGAGATTGCAACGCGGTGAGCACTTGCAGTCTCGGAGGCAATCAGGTCCGCAACAGCTTCTGCCTGCGCAAGGTCCATTTTTCCATTGAGGAAGGCTCTTTGGGTAAATTCGCCTGCTAATGCCATTCTGGCGCCGTTTTTAACCAGAAGAGAGAGGATTTCTTTGATAATAAAAGGGGAGCAGTGGCAGGAGATTTCCACCGAATCCTCGCCTGTATAGGAGGCTGGAGAGTGGAATACCGTGATGAGCACCTGATCGACGACTCCTTCTTCATTGAAGATTGTGCCGTATCTGACGGAATAGCCTTCCGCTGCCTTTAGAGAGTCATTTCTGCCGCTTTTGAAGATTTTGTCCGTTATTTCCAGCGAATCTTTGCCGCTAACCCTAATAATTGCTATTGCACCGCTACCGTTTGGGGTTGCCAACGCACATATTGTATCTTGTTCCATTTGTAAAGGTCGTTTTTACAAAAATAAGCAAATTGCTATAAATCTGCCTGATTCAGAGAGTAATTTTGAGGATTTGAGGGCCTATTTGATGATTCAGATAATTAATTCGATAGTTCGGAAAGTTCATTTGATAAGTTTTGGAAAATTATATATTTTTGATTAAGGAAAAACCAAGGATATGCAACGAATCGAAGCTGATATCTTTCAGGCAGTAATTATTAATTACGACACCATTCACAAGGGTTTTAACAAGCCACTTTTGATGAATGGTCTTTTCCTGGTGCTGTGTCAAAAAGGTTTTATTAAAGGCACTGCGAATCATGAGACCCTACATTGTCAGCGGGGAGAACTTTTTGTTATAATACCAAGCACTATTTTCGTTCTTCACGCTGCAAGCGAGGACTTTATGGCCAAAGTCCTTTATGTCCCGGAAAAGCATATGCCTGATATTGCAATTTCGACCCAGGATATCGATCTGGGGAGTGTGTTTAAATTCAATGTGCTCGCGCTTGATTCTCAGCTTAAGGAGGACCTGGAGCACCTTCACACTGTGATTCTTCATCAACTGGAACAACCGATCACTATCTACAGGCGCAAACTGATGCTGGCTCTGATCAACTCATACATTTTTATTATCCTAGGTAATGTGAATAAGGGTAGTGGTGAGAAAAATCTATCGAGCAAAGAAAAGATTACCAGAAGCTTTTTCATATTGCTTATGAATAAGTATAGAGAGGAAAGAAATCTTGATTACTACGCTACACAGCTCTTTATTTCCACTAAATACCTCTCTAAAGTGATAAAAGATGTTACCAAGTTTTCAGCACAAGATTGGATCAACAGAACGGTACTTATCGAAGCTAAAAGGCTATTGGTAAATACAAATCTGGACGTTATGCAAATTGCGGAGAGGTTAGGTTATTCATCTCCATCTACATTTTTGCGTTTTTTCAAAAAATCCACAGGCACTACTCCGGTGGAATTTAGAAAACAACATCCGGTTTAATCTGCTACTCCAAATGATTATTCAAGTGGGAGAGTAGCTGATTTTTTCAAATACTAAAAAAAATAGGATTCCGCTCACTATTTTAGTTTGCAAAACCCTATTTAACATAATATAACTTGTGTTAAAAAGGGATCAATTCTTTTCTCTACGATTCAATTGTCGTATAATCCTGCGAATAATGGCATCTATCGATGCATCAGGCTCTATAATATTGTAATGCTCCCAGAAATCATCATCCTGGAAATCCTTTACCTTCTCAGAGAGTATATCTTTGTAACGTATACGGTTTTCAGGATCAATTTTAAAATCTCCAACCTTATGGTCAGTCACAGCCATTTCTGAAAGCACTGAGTAATAATTGCGGAAAATCGCACGTTTACGTCTGGTCGAGAATTTCACTTCCAGGCGTGCATAATCATAATACCACAAACCGTCATATTCTTTGAAATTGACAATATATGTAGCCTGTTCTACATCTACACGCAAATTTGCCGGCTTTTTTGGAACAAAAATACTTCCCGCATCTTTGCGGCCTTCCACATTCATAGCAAACTCTATACGACCTATAGCCAGCGATTCGGATTCTATAAACATTCGACCTCTATACAATATTTCAGCATCGGGATCATGAGTTTTCTGGTCAAATTCGACAACATAGAAGAATTTGTCATCAATTATAGCCGACTGGCCCATTTTAAAGTTGTAATAATAGTCAATGGACTCATAATAGACTCCGGCAAAGGGTCTTTTGACCAGGTCCACATAGAGTGATGACATTATACCACCCTGATAATGAATAAATAACGTATCACTAGAGTTATAGTTGATGCTACCTCGACCTTTGTAAACGGCAGCCTTATCCATAGAGAAAAAGTCATCATATGCAGCCTTTTCTATATCTATAATTGCCTCATTTAGAGACAGATACCTGCTTCCTCCCTTTTTAACCATTTCGCGATAGAATGCCGTCATGCCGACATCCCTCTGGGGATAATTTTGTTTGATTTTGCCGTATGCCTCATGAAATAAAGAGCGGGCATCATAACCTCTGATTGTGACCGGATCAAGAGTTAATGGAACAGATTTCATGCTGATTATCAATGGCTTAGATTCAGTAGAACCTGAGAAATCCAATACTCTCAACATACTTGACATATACCCGAGGTAGCTTGTTGTAATAGTACGTTCACCTGAAATATCAAGAGGCAATTTCAATGAGAAAAAACCCTCTGAATTAGTCACATTGGCAATATTGGTACCGTCAAGATTGATGGAAGCGAAATAGAGCGGAACTCTTGTATCCACATCGATAATTTTGCCGTATATTACAAAAAAATCATTCTGCTCCTTTTCAGTTCCTGCATAAGCAGAAAATGTGGTCATTGAAAACAATGCCAGCATTAATATGGAAAAAAACCTTTTCATAACTGTGAAGATTGGATCAATTATAAGTATAAAAATAAGAAATCTGTTTTATTCTGCAAAAGATTCTTAATATCTTTGCGATTCTCAAAAAGTTTACCAGATGGCAAGAAAGAAAAAACCTCTATTGCAGAATATTACAATAGAATCAATAGCTGCCGAAGGCAAAGCACTGGCTCATATCGATGGCACAGTGCTTTTTGTGCCCCAGGCAATCCCCGGAGATGTGGTGGATGTGCAAGTCACCCGCATTCGGCGAGGCTATATGGAAGGATATGTCACCCGCCTGGTAACCCCTTCCCCGCATAGAATTGAACCTTTCTGCTGCCATTTTGGCAGGTGCGGAGGCTGTAAATGGCAGGCACTCCCCTACCCCATGCAATTGCAATACAAGCAGCAGCAGGTTGTAGATCAACTTGTTAGAATCGGTAGACTTGATCTTCCGGAGGTCTCCCCTATCCTGGGTTCCGAGAAAACCGTCGAATACCGGAATAAACTGGAATATACCTTCTCCAGCCGCAGATGGATATTCGCTGATGAGGAGTCCGAATCCCTCTCTGACAAGGAACTTTGCGGAGTGGGATTCCATATCAGCGGAATGTTCGATAAAGTGCTGGATATCACCAAATGCCACCTGCAGCGCGAACCGACCAACGCATTACGCCTCTTTGTACGCGATTATGCGCTGGATCACAATTTAAGCTTCTATGACATCCGCGCACAACACGGATTTACGCGTACGCTGATTGTACGCACCACCTCCACTGGAGAACTGATGGTAATCGTGGTATTCGGCAAAGATGCTGAGGATAGTGCCGATCCCGATGCTGCCGGCAAGCGAAGTGGCCTCTTGGATGCACTCTCGCAGAGATTTCCTGAGATAAACTCTCTCTATTATGTAATTAATCCAAAGGGTAACGATACCATAAATGACCTTGATTGTATCCTTTATAAAGGAGAAGATGCCATTTATGAGCAAATGGAAGGACTTCGCTTTAAGATAGGCCCTAAATCTTTCTACCAAACCAACTCCGAGCAGGCATATCGTCTTTATTCGATAGTTAGAGAGTATGCACGGGAGGCTATCTCACAGATGCCGGAGGGGCACAAACCGGTGATTTATGATCTTTACACAGGTACAGGCACAATAGCACTCTTCCTCTCATCGCTGGCATTAAAAGTGGTTGGAATCGAGTATGTGCCAGAGGCGATTGAAGACGCAAAACTCAATGCAAAAATCAACTCAATAGAGAATTCCGTCTTTTTTGCGGGTGATATGAAAGAGATCCTCAATGCTGAATTCATCCTGCAGAATGGTGCTCCTGATATTGTAGTACTCGATCCTCCGAGAGCTGGCATACATCCGGATGTAGCTCAAGTGCTACTTGAGGCCTCTCCAAATGATATTATCTATGTGAGCTGTAACCCTGCAACCCAGGCTCGTGACCTTGCTATACTTTCGAAACGCTACCGAATTACCGCAGTGCAGCCGATAGATATGTTCCCCCACACCCACCATCTGGAGAATGTGGTAAATCTTACCAAAATTAAAGAGGAGTGTAGATGAGAAGAGAAGTCATTTATAGGATTATTATAACTGTTGCGATCATTTTATGTTTATTTGAATCACTCTATGCACAGGAGGCTCAAAAGAGCGGAATATTTCGTTACAACGGCTTCCAGGGAGGCATGATGCTTCACGCCGGTTATCTTTCCGGTGCTCCTGCGGAAAAGCCTGGTAGTAGCGAAATTCCCTTTTCCTACAAAGCTTCCGGTATTACAAGAGGGTTAGGAGGTGCGGCCAGAGTGCGCTTTGGCGAATATTTGAGAGTAGGCATAGAAGGTTATGTCTCCACATTGCCATTAAACGATGATTTATCTAAAGGGAGTTATATTTCCTCTTCCTGGGGAGGAGTCCTTGCGGATTTCTATTTAGAGAAAGGAAAATGGTCCTTTTTTACCGGAGCTACTGTGGGAGTCGGTTCACGCAAAAATCTGCTGATATTCGAAGGTTCAATGTCAGACTGGGAACCCGAGCAGAATGCATATTTTCATAAAAATTCCTTTTTAGGAGTTGATCCTTTCATAGGAGCCGAATTTTCCGTTACAAAAGTGATACATTTGGTATTCCGCGTAGATTATCTCCTGCAGATTGATAATAAAAAACTCTCGGACCTTGTAGGACCGAGAGCATTTATAGGAATAATGTTTTGCCGATAAGACAGAAATCATTTCTTAAGAATACTTGATAGGGTTCTCCAGGCTTGAAAGTGAACCTGAGTTACGCTGGAAGGCTCTCAGACCAAACTTTGGCATTACTGAAAGTACATGCTCCATAACCTCTGACTGGATACTTTCATATTCTGCCCACACGGTGGTGTTTGAAAAGAAATAGAGCTCCAACGGGATACCCTCAGAAGTAGGCTGCAACTCTCTGACGAGTAATGTGAGTCCCTGATGAACTCGTGAATGATTACGCAAATAATCCTCCAAATAGCTTCGGAATACCTTAAGATTGACCGTGTCTTCCGGAGCATCGGCTGCAAGCCATCCCTTGGAAATGAAATCCGCTCTCTGCTCATTAGTGAGAAATCCGACCGAACGCATATCTATTGGAATGTCTCTCTTAACACGTCTTGCGCCGGTTTCCTTCATTCCGCGCCAGTTTTGAAATGAATCACTTACTAGTGCATAAGGCGGAATTGTAGTGATGGTTTTGTCAAAGTTCTGCACCTTGACTGTTGTAAGCGAAACATCAATCACATCACCGTCGGCACCATACTTGGGCATTGTTATCCAGTCGCCGGGACGTAGCATATCGTTGGCCGAAAGCTGGATGCCGGCCACAAGACCTACAATCGTATCCTTGAAAACCAACATAAGTACTGCTGCAGACGCACCAAGTGCTGCCAGGATGGTTCCGGGATTCTTATTGATCAGGATACTGGTAATTACAATCAGACCGATGCAGACCACAATAATCTTAAACATCTGTATAAAACCCTTCAATGGATGCCGCTGTGCCACATCTTTAGCACTGAGAAAAGTGTAGACTACATTAAAGAAGGAGCATATAAGTATTGTTATGGAAATTGTGAGCCATACTAATGCGAGCCTTCTTAGGGCTTCTAAAAGTACCGGAAATGAATCAACTGCGTAAGGAAGAAAAATCAATATTATTATCGGAGTCAGGGTCTTGACAAGATTCTTGAGAAACTTTTCATCGAATAAAATGTCGTCAAACTTATTGCGGGTCTTTCTAACAAGACGCTTTACAATCGGTATAATTACCTTACGACAGATTAGATTGACTAATAGGATGAGAAGAGTTACCGCAACAGCAAAAAAGAGAAGCTCCAACTCGTTAATCAGGCGTTCCCCTACTCCCCACTTAGCAAGCAAATTGTGAAATAAATTAAATTCCATATTACTAATATTGTATTGTTCTGGCAGCAAAATTAAGAAAATAAGCCGAATTTCTTAAATTTGTACGTTTTATGTTTGCAATATGGAAATACGACAAATAGAAGTTGTGGCCGCAGTCATCTTTGACGGGACTAAGATATTGGCCACCAGGCGCGGCAGTGGCAATATGGCCGGTCAGTGGGAATTTCCCGGAGGAAAAATTGAGCCGGGTGAAACACATCAAGAAGCTCTCAAAAGGGAAATCATGGAGGAATTGGGTATTATCATCTCTCCGGACTCATTTCTGCTCACGATAGAGTATGACTATCCGGAATTTCATCTTGTGATGCATTGTTACAAGTGCACAATTCTGTTCGGAGCCCCGCGTCTTCTAATGCACAGTTCAGCAATGTGGATAAGCCCTCAGGAACTTGATAATCTGAATTGGCTTCCCGCTGACATACTAGTTGTGGATTATCTGAAAAAGCAACTGTTGTAAGAGCTAAAAAGTGTATCTTTGTGACTGATTTCAGATATCAATCCCTAATACCTACAGAATGAAACAGGACATGATTGTAATCCTCGACCTTGGCAGTCACGAAAATAGTGTGGTGGCCAGGGGCATCCGTGCAATGGGTGTTTATAGCGAGATTCATCCCCACGACATCACAGTTGAGGAACTCAAGGCGCTCCCCAACATTAAGGGTATAATAATCAACGGAGGCCCAAATAATATTATAGACGGAGTAGAAATAGATGTTCTGCCGGAGATATATCAGGCGGGATTTCCCGTTCTGGCAGCCGGACACGACAAAGCCCTGTGCGATCTTAAGCTTAATGAGTTTACTTCAGATGAATCCGCCGTAAAAAAGGCCCTAAAGGGCTTTGTATTCGAGACCTGTAAGGCCACGGCCAATTGGAATATGACCAATTTCGTAACAGACCAGATTGCTCTTGTACGTAAACAGGTAGGTGACCGCAAAGTCCTTCTCGCACTTTCCGGAGGAGTTGACAGTTCCGTTGTTGCAGCTCTTCTTCTGAAAGCAATCGGCGATCGCCTGGTCTGTGTCCATGTCAATAACGGCCTTATGAGGAAAAACGAGTCTGAGAATGTAGAGGACCTTTTCCGCAATCGTCTAGGAGCAAATCTTATTTATGTCGATGCCACGGATAGATTTCTTTCAAAATTGGAAAATGTGGCAGATCCTGAAGAAAAAAGAAAGATTATCGGCACTGAATTCATAAGGGTATTCGAAGAAGAGGCTCGCAAACTTAAAGGAATCGACTTTCTTGCCCAGGGTACAATCTACCCCGATATTATAGAGTCCGGTACTAAAACCTCCAAATGTGTCAAATCACATCATAATGTGGGCGGTCTTCCTGAAGACCTGCAATTCGAACTGGTGGAGCCGCTCAAGCATTTGTTCAAAGATGAAGTACGAGCCTGTGGTCTTGAGCTTGGTCTGCCTCACGAAATGGTATTCCGTCAGCCTTTCCCCGGCCCGGGTCTGGGAGTACGCTGCTTGGGCGCCATTACACGAGACCGTCTTGAGGCAGTTCGCGAATCCGATGCAATTCTCCGTGAAGAGTTTGCCAGGACAGGGCTTGACAAGAAAGTATGGCAATATTTCACGGTTGTTCCCGATTTCAAATCAGTTGGAGTACGCAACAATGCCCGTTCTTATGACTGGCCTGTGATTATCCGTGCCGTCAACACCATTGATGCCATGACAGCCACCATTGAGCCGCTTGACTGGGATTTTCTTAAGCATGTAACGGAACGCATTCTGAATGAAGTCCCCCATATCAACCGCGTTTGCTACGATATTTCACCAAAGCCCTCCGCCACTATTGAATGGGAATAAGCCTTCTTTTTTCTTTGCAGAAATGGAATAAAAGAGATAAATTTGTTCATCCAAAAAAGCATATATGAAAAAGGAAGAATTTATCAGATTTGCGATGGAAGCTCACAGGATGAGCTGCCTCTTTCTTAACGGTAACCTTTGTATGACAGGTGCGCGCGAAACCCGCCCTTGTGATAGAGGCTGCCCATATATGCTTGATTTTGAAAGACGTTTACGCGACTTTTGCCAGCCCCGTATCGATTTCGGAGAATAAATCCTCTCCCCTATCTTTTATTGTACATCTCCTCGTAATAGCGCTCGTAGTCGCCCGAGGTGATTCTATCCATCCATTCCTGATTGTCCAGATACCATTTTACCGTCAACTCAATACCCTCTTCAAATTGTAGAGAGGGCTCCCATCCCAATTCCTTTTGAAGTTTTCTGGAATCGATCGCATAACGCAAATCATGGCCTGCACGGTCTTTGACAAATGTAATAAGGTCGAGCGAATATCCCTCGGGATTGCCCAGCAGACGATCCACAGTGGCAATTATAACCTTAATCAGGTCAATGTTTTTCCATTCATTAAATCCGCCGATATTGTAGGTCTCTCCCACCTTCCCTCGGTGGAAAATAAGGTCAATGGCCCTGGCATGATCTTCCACATAGAGCCAGTCGCGCACATTCTCACCCTTTCCATATACAGGAAGCGGTCTTCTATTGCGAATATTGTTGATAAAGAGAGGAATAAGCTTCTCAGGGAACTGGTAAGGGCCGTAGTTGTTAGAACAATTTGTAACTATGGTCGGCATACCATAAGTATCGTGAAAGGCACGGACGAAATGGTCCGAGGCCGCCTTTGCGGCGGAATAAGGTGAATGTGGATCGTAGGGAGTGCTTTCGAGGAAGAACTCGGTGCCGAATGCAAGATTATGTCCCGAGGGAGATGCCATGTCAGCAAAAGGTGACTTTATGCCCTCAGGATGGGTAATTTCAAGATCTCCATACACCTCATCTGTAGAGATATGGTAGAAGCGCTTGCCCTCATATTTCCCGGGAAGAGACTCCCAGTACAACCTTGCCGCCTGAAGTAGCGAAAGAGTACCCATAACATTGGTGCGTGCAAAGGTAAAGGGATCTTTTATGGAGCGATCTACGTGAGATTCGGCTGCAAGATGGATAATGCCGTCAACCTTCTCCTCCCTCATAAGTGCACAGATTGTATCGAAATCACAAATATCTGCCCGTACAAAACGGTAGTTGGGGGCATTTTCGATATCCTCCAGATTAGCCAGATTGCCCGCGTAGGTAAGTTTATCTACATTTATAATCCTATAATCGGGATATTTATTTACAAAAAGGCGCACTACGTGCGATCCGATAAATCCGGCTCCGCCGGTTATGATGATACTTTGCATATTGTTTGAGGAATTATCTTTTGCTTTCTATGGCCTTCAATAGATATTGTCCATACTGATTACGGATCATCGGCTGAGCGATTTCCCGCAGTTTGTCTTCAGTAATCCATCCCTTATTGTAGGCTATGGTTTCAAGACAGGCGATTTTGAGTCCCTGGCGTTTTTCTATGACCTCTACGAATGTGGAGGCTTCGCTCAGAGAATCGTGTGTGCCGGTGTCAAGCCAGGCAAATCCACGCCCGAGAGTCTGTACCTTGAGTTCTCCATCCTGGAGAAATTGCTGGTTAACAGAAGTAATCTCAATTTCACCACGTGCTGATGGTTTGACATTCTTTGCCACTTCCAACACTTTGTTTGGATAGAAATAGAGCCCCACCACCGCATAATTGGATTTTGGATCAGCAGGCTTTTCCTCAATAGAGAGACAGTTGCCCTCATCGTCAAATTCAGCCACACCATAGCGCTGGGGATCTGCTACCCAATATCCGAATACCGTGGCTTTGGAATCCTCTTCAGCTGTACGAACAGCCTCTGCCAGCATTCCGGTGAAGCCTGATCCGTGGAATATATTGTCCCCAAGGACAAGGCAGGCACTATCCTTACCTACAAACTCCTCTCCTATTATAAATGCCTGAGCAATACCATCCGGTGAGGGCTGTTCTGCATATTCAAAACGCACTCCGAAATTGCTGCCGTCGCCCAGAAGACGTCTGAATCCGGGAAGATCCTGTGGAGTTGAGATAATCAGAATCTCGCGTATGCCTGCCAGCATCAGTACTGAGATCGGATAATAAATCATCGGCTTGTCATAGATGGGGAGCATTTGTTTGCTCACACCTTTCGTTATTGGATAAAGGCGGGTGCCGCTGCCGCCTGCCAGTACGATTCCTTTCATAATTTGTTTAAAATGTATACAAATGTAGTAACAATAGGTGAAGAAAACAATTTGTGTGGTATGAAACAAGCTATAAGAAGAGGTTAAAATTGATTACCTTTGTTTTTTAAAAGTTATTTCAAAAAGATGAAAAGATATATCATTATTCCACTTCTACTGACTTTATTCTCGCTTATTACACCACTCGGGGCAATGACAGATACCTTTACCGTAGCGATGGTAGGCGACATAATGCTTGGTAATACTTATCCCACGAAACGTCTTCCTGCAAATGGCGGGAACAATCTGTTTGACCACACTCGCCATATATTGCAGGAGGCCGACATTGCTGCAGGCAACCTCGAGGGGGCCATGTGTGTGGGTGGCACCTGTACTAAAAGCCTCTCCAATAACCGCTCATATGCATTCAAAATGCCACCTGAATATCGCAGGCATCTCTATGATGCCGGTTTTGATTTCATGTGCCTGGCCAACAACCATATAAATGATTTTTCCGCTACAGGAAGAGCTGAGACAATGGCCAATCTTGACAAGGCAGGTATTGGGTATGCCGGTCTGCCCGAATGCAGAAGTGCATTTAAAGAGGTTAAAGGGGTAAGATTCGGCTTCTGCGCTTTCGGCTACAATTCTTACGTACTTAAACATACTAATGAGAAGCTGGTACGCGAAATTATAGAAGAGGTAAAAGCGGATTGTGATATACTCATCGTTTCATTTCACGGAGGTGAAGAAGGTGCTCACTGCAATACTCTCCCCTACGGCACCGAATATTTTTATGGAGAAAACAGGGGCGATCTGAGAAAATTCGCACACCTTTGCATCGATCTTGGCGCAGACATCGTATTTGGTCATGGCCCACACGTGACACGTGCAGTAGAGGGCTACAAGGGCAGAATCATAGCTTACAGTTTGGGTAACTTCTGCACAACTACCGGAATGAATGTTACAGGTAACAGAGGCCACTCTCCTATTTTGGAGGTGCAAATTGACCGTGACGGTGTACTGCTCGGAGGGAAAATACATTCCTTCAAGATGAAACCCGGAGCAGGCCCTGAACCGGACCCTACAAACTCTGTGGCACAACTGATAAAAAAACTCTCTGAGAGTGACATCAAAAATAATTTGATCAGAATACTTGACGACGGAACCCTTGTTGTTACCGCATACAAGGAGGGTTCAACATCAGATAATACTATCGATTCATTTTCGAAAGGCTTCTCATCCCCGACAAAGGAGTTCCTCATAGGAAAACATACTTACAGTAAAGACCCCAATTTTGTAAACATTCCATCTCAATACACAGGACTGAGCAAGGAGAACTCTTATATCCAGAAAAATGTTTTGGCTGCTTTTGAGAAGATGTATGCTGATGCTAAGGTAGATGGTATTACATTGAGAGTAACGTCAGCCTCACGCAACTTTTACACCCAGAAATATATCTGGGAGAGCAAAATCAAAGAATACACAGAGAAATATCCCGACCGCACTGAGTGTGCCAAAAGGGTCCTCAAATACAACGCTCTCCCCGGCACGTCACGACATCACTGGGGTACAGATATAGACCTTATCTCTAAACAACTCTCATACTGGAACTCTGCTCAGGGAAAAAAGGCATACGCATGGCTTCAGGCCAACGCGCACAAATATGGTTTCTTCCAGCCATACAATGGGGAATGCAATACAGGACATGGCGAGGAGAAGTGGCATTGGAGCTACTATCCCCTCTCCGACCTCTATCTGAAAGAGTATTTAAAGGTGGTAACAACATCCGACATCAAGGGATTTAACTCCGATTTCTCCGCCGAAACTTTTGATGTAATAAGCAATTATGTTCTGGGAATCTCGAGGGTCAGTTATGAGTGATTCGTGGTACGTGTTGCGGGTTGCAGGTTGCGAGGTACATGTTGATATTCGGGACTCGGAACTAAATGAATATATTTTAGTATGAAAAAACGAGGTGTAATAATTGTGACACTTGCGCTGACTTTATTGACAACGGGTTGCCAAAAATGGGATTTGAGAAAAATATACGAGCCTGGAGTTAGTCGTGAACTTGCTGATTTAATGAAAGCTACAATTACCAATCTCAACTACGACTTGAGATTTGAAATTCCGGAAAATGCTGATGAAGATATTTCATCGGAAATCCTCATTTCATTTGATTTCAAAAAAGTGGGCAACTACCCTGTTGTTTTGGATTTCAAAGAAAAGGCTGAATTTCTTCATTCTGTCGAGTTAAATAACGAATATTGCGATTATCTATTTGAAAATGAACATATTATCATTCCCCCATCTCTTCTTCAGGAAGGCAGGAATGAGATAACAATTACATTTTCCGCAGGAAAACAATCCCTGAATAGAAGGGATAATTTAATGTACACATTGTTGGTACCTGACAGAGCACGGACCCTCTTTCCCTGTTTTGACCAACCCGACCTCAAAGCCTCTTATATTCTAACTCTCACAGTACCAAATAGTTGGATTGCAGTAGCCAATAGTCCGCTTAACAAAAGTGTTACAAATGCAGATAATCAGACAGTTACACATATATTCCAACCCACAGAGCCTCTGAGCACATATCTCTTCTCTTTTGTGGCCGGAGAGTTCATAAAGGCTGAGAAAAGCGATGATTCAGGTCGTACAATCGGACTTTTCCATAGAGAAACCGATCCCTGCAAACTTGCACAGATAGATGAAATATTGGATGCCGTCTTCTATTCCCTGGAATGGCTTGAAGAA
>JAAZEZ010000032.1 GCA_012511975.1 Bacteroidales bacterium
CTCCAAGACCACCTATGTAGTGTGTGGAGGAACGCCAAAATAGCAAGCCGTGTGGTAATGATTCTATATCATTGAGAATGGTGGCCCCTGTGGTAGTAATGCCTGAGGCACTTTCAAACCAAGCGTTTATCAGTGTGAAATCACCTCCCCAAAGGACATAGGGTAACATGCCGAAAACACAACAAAGAAACCAGGCCAGCACCAATATGGCCAGTCCCTCACGGGTATTGATATCACGTTGTCTCCTGACAAAAATCAGAGGGAAAACTCCGAAAAGAAAAGTAATAAAACCACTTACAAGAAGCGGACTGAATGAGGAGTCAAAACCATACAATACCGATATTGCCGCTGAAAGCAACATAAAAATGGCGTTGCAGATCAGCGCTATTCCAACATATCTGGATATGACACCGGCATTCATCCACTCTGTTTTTTTGTGGATTTATTGATATCAATGATATCTTTGACAGACTCATTGAGCTCTGCAAGTTCATCCTGACTCTCTATCTTGACATCATAACTCTTATTGAAACTTAGATAGCCCTTGATACCACGCGATATCTTGAGAACAGGATTGATCAGGTAGTGATTAAGATAATAATTGAAGAGCAGAACCATAATAAAGCCCAGTAAAGCAGAGATCAAACCCGGCATAAGGCTGCGGTAAAAATTATCCTGAAGTGCCTGAGAATTGCTAATCAAAGCATCCTGACTATCATTGGTAAGCTTTTCTATATAGGCTTTGAGTTTTATATATACAGGATGCAGACGATTGAAATACCATTCCTTTCGGATATCATCCCTGCTGATAAGCCATATATCGGAGGCCTCACGCACAACGTGCATATATGCTGCAAAAGCATACATTACCGAATCAGCATTCGTTTTGTCCTGCTTGGTAACAAAAGTCTCCCTGACACCGCTGAAATAAGAAACAAATTCTTCATCGTTGATTACCTCAATACCCTCTTCGCCAACTTCACCTACTACAAGATACATCAGGCGCAGATTATACTCTTCTGCCTGGGCAAGAAGTTCCCTCGAAACTTCAATACTACGGGCATTATCGGAGATGAGCTCGTTAACATGGTTGTTCATCCTTCTGAATTCAAACATAGAGATTGAACTTGATATCAGAAGAATCAAAGCAAGGACAATACATCCAAGAAAGACCTTTCTCTTTATACCCATATATCGGAAATCTGCCATAAACCAATGGTTAGTCTTACAAAGATAAGAAATATACTCTAGAGTTCAACTTCGGTTTCGAACACAAATGTGGCCGGACCGGTAAGCCAAATATCCTCAAATGCTATACCTCCCTCAATAGGTAAAAAATCAACAGCCATATAGTCTCCCAAGGCTTGAATTTCAAACCTTACTCTTCTTCCGGAAGTTGTGTATCCTTTAGCACCATGAACAAAAGAGGCAATTGAGGAAGCCGTTACTCCGGTACCGCAGGCAAAGGTTTCAGCCTCCACTCCCCTTTCATATGTCCTGACCTTAATCTTGTCCTGAGCTATTTCTACGAAATTGACATTTGTCCCCTTAGGAAAACGCTCAGCCCATCTCCACTTTTTACCTTCTCCATCTACATCATAATTCATCACATCATCGACAAAAATTACGAAATGGTCTGATCCCGTATCGAGAAAATAACCCTCGGGGTAGATTGTTATGGGAGAATTGCCCTCCATATCAGGAAGGAGGTCTCTCATCTTTAAGCGAACTATGCAACGATAGTTGCTATACTCAAGCATTTCTGCACGGTGATAACCGTCAATTGCTGTAAAATCAAAGCGTTTAATGCCCCGGTGAGCAGCAAATGCCACGAGGCATCTGCCCCCGTTGCCACACATCGTACCCTCAAATCCGTCTGAATTGAAGTAACGCATCGTGAAGTCAAATTCGCCACCGGCTCCGAGAAGCATCATTCCATCTGCCCCCACACCAAATCTTCGGTCACAGAGCCATCTGATCTGTGAATCATCCAGATTGATCGACCCGTCGCGATTGTCAATAATGACAAAATCGTTGCCGGCTCCCTGATATTTGTAAACTTTGATTCTTTGTGCCATACTGCAAAGTATTATTTATTCTGATTAATCTTTCAGCAAATTGATCATTTGACGTGCTATTTTGCGCGAAGCGCCGGAACTTCCAAGTACTTCACACAAGGCAGCGTAATCTCTTTCCATCTCACTTCTGTACTCTTTGTCGGTGAGCATACGTGAAACCTCGGCGAATATATTCTCCGGTGAAGCATCATCTTGAACAAGTTCCTTGAAAATAATTTTATCAAGGATGAGATTTGCAAGGCTGATATATTTTACTTTGACCAGAAGCCGTGCAATGAGATAGGTGATGCGGTTGAACCCATAGCAGACCACTTGTGGAGTGCCGATGATAGCCGCCTCCAGACTCGCCGTACCGGAGCTTATGACTGAAGCGTCGGAATGACTGAGCACCCCATAAGTATCATCTGATACTATCCGGATGGAGCTGTCAGCGGGTATCAGTGAATGGTAAAGTTGCAAATCAACCGAAGGGGCGGCCGCCAACAGCAACTGGTAATCTTTTAGAAGTGTATCCTGCCTCAGAAGCCTTTCCATGGCTACCATTCGGGGGAGAAGGAAACATATCTCTGCCTTCCTACTGCCAGCGAGCAATGCTATCGAAGGGGAGTCTTCTAGGGAATGACGGGCTATGAACTTTTGCCGTTCCGGGTGGATACTCTTATAGTCTTCAATGCTATCAATCAGAGGATTACCCGCATAGTGCGTCTCAACCCCGAGCTTATTGAAGTACTCCTTCTCAAAGGGAAATATGATAAATAGCTCATCTACATATCTGCGAATCTTGCGGATACGACTTTCTCCACGTGCCCAAAGCTTGGGAGCGATATAATAAAAAACCCGAATACCGTGTCGATGTGCAAAACGCGCTATTCTGAGGTTAAATCCGGGATAATCTATGAGAATCAGCACGTCCGGAGCGTACTCGAGCAGATCCCGCCGGCACTCTTTCATATTGCGCCGAATAGCTCCCAGACGAGATATCACCTCCACAATCCCCATAACCGCAGTTGATTTGTAATGGCGAACGAGAGCACCTCCGACTGAAGCCATCAAATCTCCACCCCAGAAACGGAATTCTGCTGCGGGGTCCTCCGCAATCAATCCTTTCATCAGGTTGGAGCCGTGCAAGGCTCCCGAAGCCTCGCCGGCAATGAGATAGTAGCGCATTTTTAGAGTATTATATTAGAAAGACCAAAGGTCGCGCAGACGTTCTATCTCCTGATAGTCGGTATTATCTACGCGATGCGGGACAATGGAAACATACCCATTGTCTATCAGGTTGTGGTCAGCATCTTGAGCGGCGTCCAGATTGAGAAATCTCCCTATTATCCAGTAGTATTCCCTGCCTCTGGGATCAGTCCGCTTATCAAACTCCCTTATCCATCTGCCATGCCCCTGGTGGGCAAGCTTAATTCCTTTTATCTCTTCAAGAGGCAGGTTGGGGAAGTTGACATTCAGATAGATGCCCCTACTGATACCAGTCTCTAAGAGCTTGTCCATTATTATGCGTGAATAATGGATTACTCCTGTAAAATCGGGATCAGGGTTATGGGAACATAGAGAGAGACCTATGGATGGGATATCGTATATGGCGCCTTCAGCAGCGGCTCCGAGAGTACCGGAATAGACCGATGCCACAGAGGCATTTGAACCATGGTTAATGCCTGAGACCAACAGTTCAGGCATTCTCCCCTCTCCTATAAAGAGGTTGACACCCATCTTGACACAATCTACCGGTGTACCGGTAAAACCGTATATGCGAAGCGAACCCAGCCCCTCTGAGGCGGG
This sequence comes from Bacteroidales bacterium, assembly GCA_012511975.1. GTDB lineage: Bacteria > Bacteroidota > Bacteroidia > Bacteroidales > UBA932 > Cacconaster. The sequence continues at coordinate 3,867 of JAAZEZ010000032.1, forward strand.
TAGACTTTCAACCAGATTCAATCTGAGTGTATTCTCCAGGGAAATAGCAGCAGATTTACCGGACTGCGGCTCAGAGGGAGCCACAACAGTCACATTGCCATATGTGCGCATCAGCGCGGCCGCCTCCTTAACGCCTCTTGCTTCGAGTCCGTCATCGTTGGTAACCAAAATCTCAATAAGTTTCATTTCGCAAAGGTAATATTTTCATTGTTATTTGGATAATTGTTTCTAAATTTGCAGGGTTTTTAAGTTTTAAAATTTTTCTAACATAATACATTAAGATGAAAAAAGTAAAAGTTGGTATTAACGGTTTCGGCCGTATTGGGCGTCTGGTTTTTAGAGCAGCCCAGAAGAGAAATGACATTGATATAGTAGGCATTAATGACCTGCTCGATGTAGACTACATAGCTTACATGTTAAAGTATGACACGGTGCACGGTAAATTTGACGGCAAAGTGGAAGTAGCTGACGGCAAACTTGTTGTTGACGGCAAAGCTATCAGAGTAACCAGCGAGAAAGATCCAGCAAATCTGAAATGGAATGAGGTGGGTGCCGAGTATATAGTGGAGTCCACAGGTCTTTTCCTTACAAAGGAGAAAGCAGAGGCTCATATCAACGCAGGTGCAAAGAAAGTAATCATGTCAGCTCCCTCAAAAGACGACACTCCTATGTTTGTTTACGGTGTTAACCACACCAAATACAACGGTGAGAATATCATTTCCAATGCATCCTGTACCACAAACTGTCTGGCACCCATTGTGAAGGTGCTAAATGACAATTTTGGCATTGTAGAAGGCTTGATGACTACAGTTCACGCCATCACAGCTACCCAGAAGACCGTTGACGGTCCTTCTTCAAAAGACTGGAGAGGCGGACGTGCTGCAAGTGCCAATATCATTCCTTCCAGCACAGGTGCTGCCAAGGCTGTTGGCAAAGTTATCCCTCAGATGAATGGCAAACTTACCGGTATGTCATTCCGCGTACCTACAGTTAATGTTTCAGCTGTCGATCTGACCTGCCGTCTTGAAAAGGCCTGCACATATGATGAGATTAAGAGTGCAATGAAGAAAGCTTCAGAAGGCGAACTCAAAGGCATTCTCGGTTATACTGAGGATAAAGTAGTTTCAAGCGACTTTATTACCGACCCCCGCACCTCCATCTTCGATGCTGATGCCGGCATCCAGCTTAACTCTAACTTTGTAAAAGTTGTGGCATGGTATGACAACGAGTGGGGTTACTCCAACAAAATCCTCGACATGATTGCCTACACAGCAAATAAGTAAAAAAAAAGAGTCCTCACGGACTCTTTTTTGTTGGTGCGGGTTGCAAGTTGCGGGGTGCGGGTTAAGTACCACTCACCTCGTAACTCGTACCGCGCAACACTATAGCGAAGCTATATACTCTTTCATCTCTTGTTCGTGAGCATCCAAAGACTCCAGAAGACGTTTTTGTGCCATCGTACGGTCATAATTGTGCTCCGGATAATTTATCTTATAGTAAGTGTCGCCATTCAGATAGTCAGTCAGAAAACGCACTGTCTGCATATAGGTGAGTAGTCTGGCACCAAAGGGCAACAATTCTTTTTCAATATCGGTAAGGAAAGGTTTTGCTCCTTCGAGATAACCTCTGGTAAATGCCTTGAATATCTCCATATCAAGGCCTACATTATCCAAATCCGTATCATCTTCAGCACCGGTATTGCCGGCTGTACGGATAAAATCTCCGTAGTCTGATAGGACATAACCGTGCATCGTAGTGTCTAGATCTATGACACAGAGGACATTGTCATCCTCGTCAAAGAGAATATTGTTGACCTTCGTGTCACAATGGGTTATGCGTTTGGTGAGTTTTCCTTCACGTCCGAGACGCTCGGCAAGCGACATTTCATCGGCCCTATCAAGCAGTTCATCCACAAGGGGATGCACACGTTCGAGGCGTCCTACTTTATCATCAGCTACAGCCTCGCGAAGCTGGCTGATGCGAAACTCAATGTTATGAAAATTGGGGATTGTCTCGTCAAGAGGCCCGCCACCCAGATCTGAGAGCATATATTGAAAATCACCGAATGACTTTCCTGTGATATATGCCAGCTCAGGTGTTACCTCCTCGCGGCTCTTAGAACGGTCAATATACTTGGAAACCCTCCAGAATTCGCCGTCCATTTCGTGATAGGATTTACCGGAACGACTTTTTACAAAGGTGAGCAATCTGTCCGGACCGCCCGGGAGTCCACGATCGAACATCTTTTCACGAATATGAGCTGTTACCCTGTCAATGTTGCGCTGCATCTTATCAATATCCTTGAATACATCGCTATTGATACGCTGCACCACATAGTCGGGAAGGTCTGGTTCAACAGTCCTGAGCCTGTACGTATCGTTTATAAGACCGTTGCCCAGACGCGATATTTCTATCGGCGTACCTTCCAATTCGAAATTCGAAAGTATTTTCCTCCACCTGTTGTTCATAACCTTGAGTATTTGTATTGTAAAGGTAGTGATTAATTGTTATTTTCGCAAAAAATAAGCCATAGCATTATGAGACATTTTATCCTTGCAACACTGTTTCTTGTCGCATCACTTACAGCAGCCTCACAAGTCAGATTTGACGCCGATTTTGAGAGTGGAAATCTGGGAAAAGCAGAACTTCTCGACTCCGCAAAAGTGATAGTCACCCTGAGGGACACGGTTGAGCATCTCTCCTATCTGATTCACGGTAAATTTGACCCGGCCAATCCTGTGGACACCTCCCTTGCCGCCAGTGCCAACTGGTATTATTTCCGTATCAGCGGTATCAGAGGCAAACAGATATATCTCACTCTCAAGGACAACGGAGTCCACGGACTCTCATATTCGTATGATGGTGACAACTGGAACCATTTCCCCCTCAACGAATCACCTCGCAGAAGATTGGATAAACGTTTTGACAAGGATACCGTATTCATTGCACTCTACCGCCCATATACAAACTCCTATCTCCAGGAGCGTATTGCAGAGTGGGGCAGCAGAGAGGGCACTCAGATTGATACTATAGGATGGAGCTTTGAAAACAGACCTCTGCAACTGCTGCACATCACCGACCCCAATGTGCCTGCATCAGCTAAAAAACGACTATGGTTCCACGGCCGTCAGCATCCAAGTGAGACTCCCGGATCCTGGCTCCTTGACGCTTTCATAGAAAAAATTAGTTCCGATACGCCCGAGGCCAGGTCACTTAGGGCACAAATTGATGCATACATACTGCCCTTCGCCAATCCTGATGGAGTATTCAACGGTCTCTCAAGGTCCAATATTACCGGAGTCAACCAGGAAATCAACTTTGGAAGGAGCAACGACAGCACTGTTGTGGAAGTGCAGGCGATGAAAGCGATGTTCCGCAAACTACATGATGAGCAACCGATGGATCTGGTGCTCAATAACCACTCTCAACATGCCGACTGCGCAATATACTGGATGCACACCAGCAGCAGCACATCCATTGAATACTCGCGCAAGCAATGGGTCTTTGCGGGACTTTCATGCTCATTCAATCCCTATATGTATCCCAGAGAGATGTTGTTCTCCGATGTGGCCCCCAGATACTGCGAGGGTTGGTTCTGGGATAACGCGGGTGAGCGTACTATTGCATTGACCCTGGAGACTCCCTACACCTTTTATTCTTTTAACAAGGAGGGCGAATGGGTAAATGACTCCAACCTTAAGTACTTTGGCGAGCGTCTCCTGGATGCTGTAGCCGAGTACTTCGGAATCTCTACACCTGGACGCATCCTGGTAGAAAATCCTGACAATCCAAAGGGATGGATCCCCCTATCCAACCAAAATATAGCATTTATGGGCGAAAGCGGATGGAGTTCTTCGGCAGCAGGATCCAAGATGATATATAGGGCTGATATGGTAGAAGCCGGGGAGTATGAACTCTATCGCTACATTCCTGGGAACAATGTAGAGCCCCCGAAAGGTCGTAACGACTTTGGCGATACTGATCCGGGCGAACACGGATGGGTATTTGAATGCGAATTTGTCCAAAAAAGAGATGGGAGTTTCAAATATGTTTATAGGGCAAAAGAGGCCGGTGATATAGCCGACGCAATTCTTCTCTTAAAGAAAAACCAGATTAGTTTTTAGTTAGGAGTTCCAGTACCCAATATTCAAATAGTGCCTCTGGAATAACTATTTTCCTGCACCACGTAACTACTTTTTCTTCAGTATAAAATTGATCTCGTCAATATCAGCGTGACCCGAATACCATAGACCTTCACCCTTATACTTGAAATCTCTGACCACTAAAGTATCACTTTCAAACTCGCCTCCACCCTGCTCTCCATCAATATCTTCTGCAACAATTATCATTTCAGTTAAAGGAAAAGTATGAATATCAACGCGATATTCTCCTTGTGAGTTCGTAAGAGCAGATCCAGATCCCTCGAAACGAATTTGCTTTTTGCCCAGGGAGTCTGTATAGGGATGTCCACCTACAGATACCTTAACACCTTGAAGTAGTTTGCCCTCATCACTCCTCACACATCCGCTGGTGGTATAAGATGCGCTTGGAGAGCCATACATGCAAATCGGACATCCAGTTAGAATAATCGATGGAAAAATAATGGCAAGGATTCTTGTGACCCAATTACTCCTTAATGAGAATAACTTACGTTTCATACTCTTAATATTATCAGCCAAGATGCTCTTTGCGGAGCAGGTCGGCAACTGTTTTTACAGGATTGAATGTTATAAGAGGAACCTCCACAAAAGTGGTGTTCCAGTTGCTCATTGCACCGTTCCATAGACCGGGAAGCTCAAGTGCCTTAAGTTTGCGTCCCTCATAACTCTTGGATGAGATAAAACCTGCTTCTTCATTAACAAAACGTGAGAGGTCATATTTGCTGCCGTCTGCACCGGTAATCGAGCATACCAGATCCACAGGATTAAAGTGGGTGCCTGAAGCAAAGAGGCCTGCAGTACGGGGGTCCGAAGGATTGAGCTCTACGCTTTCAAGTATCTGGAGCGAAGTACACCCATCTGCATCCTTTACGATGAAAGGACCTCCTCCGGGCTCACCCTGATTGCGTACCATACCGCAAACTCTGACGGGACGGTCGAGCTTTGCTCGGAGCAATGCAGGAAGCACTTCGTAAGGAATTGTTTCCGGCAGTGTAATGCAAAATTGCTCATCCATAAAAACGGAAATCTCTTTACACAAAGCCACAATATCATCCTTACAGCCTATTTTGAGCACCCTGTCAAGGCGTGCAATATAGTCAAAACAGCGTTCGCGAAGTAAAATAAGTTTACCGATGAGGAGCTTTTTCCATATTAGAGTCTGCTCGATAAAGTCCTCTTTTACCACATTGTCAATATTTTTTATGACAACAATGTCCGAGTCAATCTCATTGACATTCTGTATCAGAGCGCCATGTCCTCCGGGACGGAAGAGCAGGGTACCATCTTCTTTGCGGAAAGGTTTATTGTCTTCAGTCGCCGCAATGGTATCCGTAGAGGGTGACTGAAGTGTGAAATTTATGGAATATTTCACTCCATAGCGCTGTTCATACCTACCCTTGACAGATTCAGACAAATCTTTGAATCCTTCAAGATGCTCGGGTGAAACGGAAACCACAATAGAAATAGTACCATCATTCATTTTGGCATAGAGGGCACCCTCTACCAAATGTTCTTCAAAAGCTGTGCGAACATCATCGGAATACCTGTGGAAAAGGAGCTGCCCCTTGGGTTTGGAACCATAACCGAGACCACTATCATTGAGCACCTTATCAATAATCTCCATTGGAGTGCAACCATCAAACATTTCCGGAGTATAAAATGCAAAATCCTTGATACGTGATGTAAAATTGCGTCCATATTCCGACATTTCGCCACTCTCGAGCACATTGAAAAGATCTCTAAACATCCTTGAGGCTGCGCCTGAGGCCGGCACAAACTTGGTCACCTTAAGGGAATTGGAAACGAAGGCATTGAAAGCCTCTTTTTTGTCATTTTCGGAGAAGACCTTAATGCCCCTGGAGGGCGTTGCAGCACTCAAGACATCAAGCCACTCAAAACCGGTATCATAACGAGACATTTGTCTGGTAGCCTGCTCGGGTGTAATGCCTCTTTCGGCAAAAACCTTCAAATCTTCACTATTAAACATAACTCAAAATTCTGTTCTGTAATTATAATGTGAACGTATCTGTTCAAATTTTCCAGGATCCGAACGCAGCATCCTGTCATCCTTCCAAATATCATAAATCGCACACAATCTGTCACAAATCTCCTTCTGAGACAAACCTTCCGGATCAAAGCGAACTACTGCCGTGTCATCTCTAATTACAAATGCTTTCAAGGCATCTATGCTGAAATGCTCCCCCGCAGCTCTCACGACAGTTGTACTACCATTTATCTTGCCTTGTCTGGAATAGCCTGCAATATGCGGTGTAGCTATATCAACCTCTTGAAGCAGTTCCCTGTTGACATTTGGTTCATCTCTCCACACATCTATAACCAGACCTGACAACTTTTTCACATGACGCAAAAGTGCATCTTCACGGACAACTTCTCCGCGTGAAGTATTAACAAAAATAGCCTTTTCTTTCATATCCTCAAAGAAAATGCCATCTGCAAAACCACGATTCTCCTTCCAAAGAGGAATATGGAGAGTCACTATATCTGACTGCGCAAGCAATTGATCCAATGGAGTGAAAAGATGTGCGTTGTGAGGTTCCAAGCTCTCTCTCGGAGGGTCATTGCACAATACCCTAAACCCTAACCTCCGACCGAATTCCGCAACTTTAGAGCCCACATTGCCCACTCCTATGACACCGAGAGTGAGTCCCTGCAGAGAGATACCCTTACGTTGCGCCAACGCATAAAGAGCCGTAAACAGATACTGCCTGACAGCTGAGGAATTGCACCCCGGAGCACTTACCACTTGTAAGCCATTATCGGAGCACCATTCTGTGTCGATATGGTCGGTACCGATGGTAGCACTGGCCACAAGTGAAACACGTGAACCTCTCAGCAAAACGGCATCGCAAAAGGTACGAGTTCGCACAAAGAGGGCATCCGCATCACGCACCACCTCAGGAGTGATATCAGAAGCCTTACAGAAAATGCAATCTGCATGATCACGTAAAATATCCAAATAAGGTATGGCACTGTCCGCCACAAATCTCAATTTCTTCTCCATATCAGTAGATGGTTATCTTGAGAACGTGCTCCTCCTGAAGCATCGTGTTGATCCTGTTCCGAATGCTCTCAAGTTGAAAAAAGAGTTGACTGCGAAGCACGGATGAAGAAATTTTACAGGAGAGTACACCATCCCTGAAAAATTTGTTCAAAGTAAGACCCGATATCTCTTCAGGCTTGTAGTAGGAAGCGGTCATATCGAGCAGGACCAGATCCCACGCTTCAAAGATACGAGCGCAGAGAAGTCCCGATTCCAGATTGTCCTCTTTGATATACTCTTGCAAAACCTCAGCTACGGTACGACTCTTCTCTCTTCTCATAATTCAGATTTTAAAGTGATCGAAATACTCCATTTTCAACTTCGAAAGAGCGTGACTCCCCCTGTAAACTCTCCATCAATCTCTCTATTCGAACTTTGTTACTATCGGAGATGAAGATTTGGCCAAAGTCATCTTTAAGAACAATCTTGAGTAGAGACTCCACCCTCTCCATATCCAACTTATCGAAGAGATCGTCGAGTAGCAGGATTGGAGGCTTGGAGTAAATCCTCCTCATAAAGGAAAACTGCGCTAATTTCATTGCCAGCAGAAAACTCTTTTGCTGACCTTGTGAACCGCAATTACGGATGGGATGATCTTCAATAAGGAAAGTCATATCATCCCTCTGGGGGCCTACTGTGGTATACTTTAAGATACGTTCCTTTTCTTGATCCTGCAGCAATAGTTCGGAAAAATCCCCATTATCGAGATCAGTGCGGTAGCGAATTTGGACTTCTTCCCTTCCTGCGGAGAGTCTGGAGTAGTACTCTCTCACGAGCGGATCAAGACTGTTGCAGAGTTCGCGCCGCGCATCACTTACATAGTGTGCGTGCGGAGCCATTTGCTCCGCAATTGTATCCAGCAGCACATCCGGAAGAAGATCCTCCTTAAGCAACCTATTGCGTCTGATCAAGAGATGGGTATAGGTCTGGATATGACGCAGGTAAGCGCGATCAGTCTGTGAGAGGATAAAGTTGAGATATTTGCGGCGCTCATCGCCGGAATCGTGTATGAGCGAACTGTCCGCAGGCGAAACCATAACTATGGGCAGCAGCCCGATATGATCGGAAAAGCGTTCATAATTGCGTCCATTACGGCGTACGATCTTGGCCCCGTTCCTACGGATCGAAACTCCGATGCGCTCCTCCATACCCCCAACGTCATATACTCCTCCTATCTGGGCCTCATCCGTGTCAAACTTACATACATATCTATCGGAAGAGGAGAAGAAACTTTTGGTCATCGAGAGATAATAAACGGCATCGAGCAGATTAGTCTTACCCGCTCCATTGTTGCCCGATATGTAGTTGATTTTGGGTGAAAATTCGAGCGAAGCGGCGGCTATATTTTTGAAATTTTGAAGTATAATGCTTTTGAGGTACATATAAGTCGCGTCAGAGTTTACAAAAGTACAAAATATTGTTTGTGTTTCCCATTTTTGTTGTAAATTTGCAATTCGCGAATTTTATTAATTTGTATGAATGATGCGAATAATACGAATATAAATAAATAGACAATATAAGTAACAATGGCTACTAAGAAAAAACAATCCGCTAAAAAACAAAACACTCAAGATGAAGTTAAATTAGGAACAGCGATTTCTTCAATAGAACTCTTCTTTCAGGACAAGAAAAATCAGAATAGGGTATTTATAACTACAATAGTAATTCTTGTCATCGTCTTCGGCATCGTCGCCCTCAACAGATGGTATCTCCAACCTCTTAAAGCAGAAGCCAAAGCACAGATGTTTCCCGCAGAACAATTGTTCATGGAGGGAGACTATGTTACAGCTCTCAATGGTGACGGTAATGTTATGGGATTTGCAGAAATTGCACATCAGTATGGCAACAAAGCCGGTAAAATTATCCACTTTTACAAAGGTATATGCCAGCTTAAGACCGGTGACAATGAAGGTGCAATCAAGTCCCTCAAAGAATACAGTGGAAAGGAGAAGATCGCAAAAGCCAGGGCTTACTGCTGTATTGCTGATGCTTATGTAAACCTTGACGACAACGCGGAAGCTCTCAAATGGTATAAGAAGGCCATTGCCGTTGACTCCAACACCTATACTGCTGGCTACCTTCTAAAAGCCGGTATCATTTGCGAAGAGATGGGAGATAACGAGCAAGCACTTCATTTTTACGACGAAATTTCCGTAAAACATCCTAATACGCTCGAGGCTTACGAGGTAGGCAAATATATCTCACGCCTGAAAAACAATTAGTGCTATGGGAAGAGCATTTGAATTTAGAAAAGAGAGAAAATTCAAGCGCTGGGGCAATATGGCCCGGGTATTCACACGCCTTGGAAAGGAAATTACCATCGCAGCCAAGCAGGGTGGCACTGATCCTGCCGGTAACCCCCACCTTAGAACACTGATCCAGACCGCCAAGTCTGAAAATATGCCTAAGGAGAATATCGAAAGAGCTATCAATAGGGCTGTTGAAAAGGATCAGAGCGATTACAAGGAGGTGGTTTACGAAGGTTACGGACCTCATGGAGTGGCTTTTCTAGTGGAGACGGCCACAGACAACACTAATCGAACCGTAGCAAATATCCGCAGTTATTTTGCAAAATATGGCGGCAACCTGGGCACGTCAGGCAGCGTGGCATTCATGTTTGACCACAAGTGCTCTTTCAAGGTGAAGAGTGAGGAGCCTGTTGACCTCGAAGAACTTGAATTTGAGCTCATAGATTATGGTGCCGATGAGGTGTTCCGCGACGATGATGACGATATTATCAACATTTATGGTGAGTTCACAGCATACAATACCATTCAAAAGTTTATTGAGGAGAAAGGATTCGAAATCGTATCAGGTAGATTCGAGAGATTTCCAAACGTAGAGCTCAAAAAAGTGAGTGCTGAGGAAAGAGTAGAACTTGACAAACTTATCGAGAAACTCGAAGAGGACGAAGATGTCCAAAATGTATATCACACACTCGATATAGAGTAATAATTTTCCTTTTATAACAAATTAAAAGTCGTTCCTGTAAGGGAACGATTTTTTTATTAAAATAAGTGGATTATCTCACAATAATTGTTATGTTTGCCGAATTGTTGAAAATCCTAAAAAATCTTCTAAATATTCATTTGATATTATGGACATAACTCACATTGAACACATCGGTATAGCCGTAAAGTCTTTGGATGAGGCTATCCCCTATTACGAAAATGTACTGGGGCTGAAATGCTACAAAATTGAAGAGGTGGCAGACCAGAAGGTCAAAACTGCATTCTTCAGGGTCGGAGAGACCAAGATTGAACTTCTCGAGAGCACATCACCTGAAGGACCCGTCGCACAATTCATTGACAAGAGAGGTGAAGGTGTACACCACATCGCATTTGCAACAAGCAGTGTAAAGGATTGCCTGGCCAAAGCCGAGGCCGAAGGCATAAGACTCATCGACAAGGCTCCCAGAAAGGGCGCAGAGGGTCTCAATATTGCTTTTCTCCATCCGAAGTCAACAATGGGTGTTCTAACCGAGTTTTGCGAAAAAGGCAAATAACCAATAATCAATACATTTAAAATCTATAAGAATGAGTCATCAACTCGAAAAAGTAAAAGAGCTTATCGAACTTAGGGAGAAAGCTCGTATGGGCGGTGGCCAAAAGGCTATTGATGCCCAGCATGCAAAAGGCAAATATACCGCTCGTGAAAGGATCAGTTTGCTCCTCGATGAGGGTAGTTTTGAAGAATTTGACATGTTCATGACCCACCGTTGCACCAATTTCGGAATGGAAAAGAAGACATTCCTCGGTGACGGTGTTGTTACAGGTTATGGTACTATCAACGGCAGACTTGTTTATGTCTTTGCACAGGACTTTACCGTTATCGGCGGTTCTCTTTCAGAGACTCTTGCTCTCAGGATCTGCAAGGTTATGGACCAGGCCATGAAAGTAGGTGCCCCCATCATTGGTCTAAATGACTCCGGTGGAGCCCGTATTCAGGAGGGCGTAAACGCCCTTGCCGGCTATGCTGAGATTTTCCAGAGGAATATTCTCGCATCCGGTGTTGTTCCCCAGATTTCAGCTATACTCGGCCCCTGTGCCGGAGGTGCTGTTTATTCTCCCGCTCTTACCGACTTCAACCTCATGGTTGAAGGTACCAGCTACATGTTTCTTACCGGTCCTGCAGTAGTAAAATCTGTTACGGGTGAGGTTGTAACCCAGGAAGAGCTTGGCGGTGCCAGCGTTCATGCTTCAAAAAGCGGTGTTGCACACTTCGCACTTCCCACTGAGGAAGAGGCCCTCGCCACCATCCGCGAACTGATAGGCTACATTCCACAGAACAATATGGAAGAGCCTCCCTATGTTCATACTGAGGATCCTATCCACCGTCTGGAGGATGCTCTCAACGACATCATTCCGGACAGTCCCAACGATCCTTACGATATGTACCAGGTTATCGGCGGCATAGTTGACGACCATAATTTCCTTGAAATCCATAAGAACTACGCAAAAAATATCATAGTCGGCTTTGCGCGTATGGGTGGAACTTCTGTTGGTATTGTTGCCAACCAGCCTAAAAATCTGGCCGGCGTTCTAGATATCAATGCTTCCAAAAAGGCCGCACGTTTTGTGCGTTTCTGCGATGCATTCAATATTCCTATCGTAACTCTCGTTGATGTTCCCGGTTTCCTTCCCGGCACACAGCAGGAGTATGGTGGAATCATCCTCAATGGTGCAAAACTTCTCTATGCATATGGTGAAGCCACTGTTCCTAAAGTTACCGTTACACTCAGAAAATCTTATGATGGAGCGCACATCGTGATGAGCTGCAAGCAACTTCGCGGTGACATCAACTACGCATGGCCCACAGCCAGCATTGCCGTAATGGGTGCTGACGGTGCTGTAGAGGTGCTCTATTCTAAAGAAATCAGAGCGGAGGAGGATCCTGAAAAACGCGCCGAATTCATAGAGGAAAAGAAGAAAGAGTACGAAGACCTCTTCAGCAATCCTTACAACGCTGCCAGATATGGCTACATAGACGATATTATCGAACCCAGAAATACCCGTTTCCGTATTATACGTGCTCTTGAGCAGCTCTCTACAAAGAAGCTTCTCAATCCTGCTAAGAAACACGATAATCTTCCACTCTAATCCATGATAATGCCAATGAAACGAATATTTAAAATATTTCTTGTAGTTGTCGGATTGAGTGTTGCGCTCTATGCCAATGGCCAAAACCAGAGCTCTATGCGTATCAACGAGTATCTCGTTTTCAATACCGACGACTATCAGGATGACTTCGGACAACAGAGTTCATGGATAGAGCTTTTCAACTCTTCCTATGGTACTGTGGATCTGGGAGGCTGCTACCTCACAGATGATCCGAACTATCTTAAAAAGTACCCTATTCCCGGCGGTGACGTGGTAACTGCGATTAAACCCCGCCAGCATGTCATTTTCTGGGCTGACAATCAGCCGTACCGCGGAACATTCCACATCTCCTTCGACCTGGAGAATGCCAAAGAAATTATTCTTGTCAAAAGTGATGGAGAAACCATTATCGACAGGATCCCGGTACATAAGGACCTTGGAGAAAATGTCTCATTCGGCCGTTTGAATGACGGTGTGGGCTCCACAAATGGTGATGGAGAAGGTTGGGGAATCATGGAAAGAACCACCCCAAGCACCAACAACGTAACCATCGATAAGACAATTAAGTCCACCAGAATGCAGGAAATGGATCCGTATGGATGGATGATGGCTGTTTTAGCTATGACTATCATATTCTTGGCCCTTATTATCCTATACATTATTTTCAAATACATCGGTAAATATAACATTAAACAGGGCAAGAAGAGAGTTGCAGCCAAAGCAGGTAAGGATATATCTGAAGTACAGTATGACGAGTTACCCGGAGAGACCTACGCAGCCATAGCTATGGCGCTTTATCTCTACAAGGGTGATGTGGAGTCACACGATGAAGAAAGTTATGTGATGACCCTCCAGCACACCGACAGGTCATACTCACCCTGGAGTTCCAAGATCTACGGTCTGCGCCGAATTCCTCAACTCAGAAAGAAATAACATATATAATTTGAATCAAAATGAAAGAATATAAACTCGTAATAAACGGTAATAATTACAATGTTGTAATTGGTGAAGTAGAGGAAACTTCTGCTATGGTGGAGATCAACGGTACAAGTTACACTGTTGAGTTCGAGAAGCCTGTAGCAAAGTCTGCTCCTATAAAAATTATCAGAACTTCTACTCCTGCAGCCGTGTCGGCAGTCAAACCCATTCAACCCATGGCACCTGTCACCGGTAGCACTCCGGTTAAGTCACCTCTTCCGGGTGTTATACTTGAGATCAAGTGTGCCGTTGGTAACACAGTGAAAAAGGGTGATGTTATCCTCATTCTAGAGGCTATGAAGATGGAAAATGTCATCGAAGCGACAGCAAATGGAAAAATTGAAAGCATCCAGGTCAACAAGGGCGATTCAGTACTTGAAGGCGATACACTTGTAGTAATAGGATAATAGGTTAGTATAGTATGGAAAATATCATATCAAACCTCAAAACATTCTGGATGTTTACCGGATTTGCCAACGTACAGTGGGGCCATCTGGTAATGATTGTAATCGGCTGTATTTTTATTTATCTTGCCGTTAAGAAAGAGTGGGAGCCGATGCTGCTCGTCCCTATCGGATTCGGCATCCTTATAGGTAACATTCCACTGTTCGCCGGTATGGAGGTCGGAATTTATGAGGAGGGATCTGTATTAAACATTCTCTATCAGGGAGTTAGACTGGGTTTCTACCCACCTCTGATATTCCTCGGTATCGGTGCTATAACCGACTTCTCCGCATTGATTTCCAATCCAAAACTCATCCTTGTAGGTGCAGCGGCACAGTTTGGCATCTTCGGAGCTTATGCTATTGCTCTTGCCGTAGGCTTTGACCCTCTTCAAGCAGGCTCCATCGGTATCATCGGTGGTGCTGACGGTCCGACAGCCATCTTCCTGACATCAAGACTTGCTCCGGACCTTTTGGGTGCAATTGCTGTTTCGGCATATTCATATATGGCACTGGTACCTGTTATCCAACCGCCCATCATGAGGCTCCTCACCACAAAAAAGGAGCGTCTTATCCGCATGAAGCCACCCAGACCGGTAGCACAAACCGAAAAGATTCTCTTCCCTATCATCGGTTTTTTGATAATGGCATTCATCGTGCCATCAGGCCTTCCTCTGCTGGGTATGCTCTTCTTGGGTAACCTTCTTAAAGAGAGTGGCGTTACCAAACGTCTCGCCACCACTGCAGGAGGTCCGCTGATTGACGTAGTAACTATACTCGTTGGTCTTACAGTGGGTGCTTCCACTCAGGCAGATCACTTCCTTCGCCTCGACTCTATTAAGATTTTTGCTATCGGAGCCCTCTCTTTTATGATTGCAACATTTGGAGGTGTCTTCTTCGTGAAAATCTTCAACCTCTTCCTTAAAGAAGGCAACAAGATCAACCCTCTTATCGGCAACGCCGGTATATCAGCTGTACCTGCATCTGCCAGAGTCTCCCAAATGGTGGGCAGACAGTATGACAGGACCAACCACCTCCTGATGCACGCAATGGGTCCTAATGTGGCCGGCGTGATCGGAAGCGCGGTAGCTGCGGGTATTGTACTTGGCTTCCTCGGATAATTTATGACACTTTTATGGACAAAAAGACGGTAAATGGAAAATTTACCGTTTTTTTTGTTGCGATTGCTTTTCAGTTTATTTATATTTGTCGCTTGAAACATTAAGTACTTATAAATCTAACAATATGCAAAACAAGTTGCAGGAACTTACAGACAAGCTCTATAACGAAGGGCTGTCCAAAGGAAAGCAGGAAGCCGAAGAGCTCAAGGCCAAGGCACTCCAAGAGGCGGACCAAATTGTATCACAGGCCAAGAACGAAGCTACAGCCATTGTCGCAAAAGCCGAAAAAGAGGCAGCGGAGATTATCACCCGCGCTGACAATGATGTAAAAATGGCCTCTACCCAGGCCATTAATGCATTGAGACAGCAGGTTGAGAAGATGATTGTTACAAACACCGTCACTCTGGCTGTCAAAGAGGCGATGTCCGACACCAAACTGATCAAGTCCGTTATTACCACTATCGCAGGCGCATTCAATGCCGCAAATCCCGACTCGGTTGCTCTTGAAATGATACTTCCCCAGAGCATGAAGTCGGAACTTGAGGATTTTCTCAAAAATGAAATCAATGGTAAGCTCTGTAAGGGGCTGGAAGTTGAATATGTAAAGGGTCTCTCCAGTGGATTCAAAATCGGTCCTAAGGATGGAGGCTATATGATCAGCTTTACCGACGACGATTTTAATGCCATGATTGGCAGATATCTCAGGCCTGCAACCAGACGTATTTTATTCGGCGAATAATGGGCAATTATCACTATATCATTGCCGGACTGCCCGATCTTCTTCTTGACTATGGTCCCCAGGCACTTAATGCCGCCTCACTCCAAAAGAGCGTTACCGAAATGCACTCGGACAAGGATCGCAGGATCGTGGACTGGCTTGATTTCGGCCTGAACAAGGAATCAATCTCCCGACACTTTTATCGTGCTGCCGCGCACCATTCCAACCTCTTCATCAAAGAATATTTTGCCTTTGACAAATGTGTAAGGGACGCTCGTCTCTGCTGGCTGGATGGTGTGACCTATGAAGGCGAATTTGAGGAGTACCCGCGTTTGAAACAGATTTTCGCGATGGACAACCTCATAGAAAGGGAACGCCAACTAGACCGTTTTATGTGGGACAAGATTAATGAAATAACCTCCGGGGAACTTTTCAATATCAATGTTCTGCTCGGTTTCTTCACCAAAGCACGGGTTGTAGAAAGATGGACGCAGCTCGATCCCGAGAGCGGCAGAGAACTCTTTGCACGTCTTGTAAATGATGTCAGAGGCACTTTCAAGGGAGTCAACTACGAATCATAAACAAGTAAAACATACAAACAAGCATGAAAAGTACAGGTATTGTAACAGGCATCATTTCCAACCTGGTGACAGTCGAAGTTAACGGACACGTCGCTCAGAATGAGATTTGCTACATCGATCTCGGTGGCACCAAGCTTATGGCCGAGGTGATTAAAATCTCCGGAAAGAATGCCTTTGTACAGGTATATGAAAGCACACGTGGCCTCAAACAGGGCGATAAAGTCGAGTTTGCCGGTCACATGCTGGAAGCCACCCTGGGCCCCGGACTTCTTTCCAGCAGTTTTGACGGGCTTCAGAACAACCTCGAGACAATGGAGGACATTTTCCTCAAGAGGGGAGAATACACAAAACCGCTGGATCACGACAAACAATGGCACTTCACACCTTCTGCACAACCGGGTGAAAAGGTGTTTGCCGCCGACTGGCTCGGAGAGGTAATGGAGGGCTGGCTACACCACAAGATTATGGTCCCCTTCTCCTTCGACGGAGAATTTACCATAAAGAGCATTGCTCCGGAGGGGGACTACAGAATAGATGATACCATAGCGGTACTCACTGACCCCGAAGGCGAAGAACACAAAGTGACCATGGTCCAAAAGTGGCCGGTCAAAATAGCTGTCGGCGGATATATTGAGAAACCCCGTCCCTATCGCGTGATGGAGACCGGAGTGCGCTGTATGGATACCCTCAACCCTATTGCAGAGGGAGGTACCGGCTTTATCCCCGGGCCCTTCGGATGCGGAAAAACAGTACTTCAGCACGCTATCGCCCGCCAGGGAGATGCCGAAGTTATAGTTATGGCTGCCTGCGGAGAGCGAGCCAACGAGGTAGTGGAGATTTTTACCGATTTCCCTAAGCTCATTGATCCGCACACCGGCCGCAAGCTTATGGAGAGAACTACAATCGTTTGTAACACATCCAATATGCCGGTAGCAGCACGTGAGGCTTCCGTATATACGGCTATGACAATCTGTGAGTATTATCGTGCCATGGGCATGAAGGTGCTTCTGTTGGCAGACTCCACCTCCAGATGGGCTCAGGCACTTCGCGAAATGTCAAACCGTATGGAGGAACTCCCGGGTGCTGACGCATTCCCCGTGGACATTACCGCCATCATTTCCAACTTCTACTCGAGAGCGGGCATCGTCAAACTGCGTAATGGAGAGACAGGCTCCGTAACTTTTATCGGCACGGTATCCCCTGCCGGTGGAAACCTGAAGGAACCTGTCACTGAAGCCACAAAAAAGGCTGCACGCTGCTTCTACGCACTCTCACAGGCTCGTGCTGATATGAAGAGATATCCCGCTGTCGATCCCATCGACTCCTATTCCAAGTATCTGGAGTACCCTGAAGTGATAGAATTTCTCACTGAACGCGTAGCTAAAGATTGGGTTGATAAAGTCAATCGCACCAAAAATATCATACGTAGAGGTAAGGAGGTAGCCGACCAGATTAATATTCTCGGAGATGACGGAGTACCTATGAGTTATCACGAACTCTACTGGAAATCCGAACTGATAGACTTTGCAATACTACAGCAAGATGCATTCGACCCTATTGATTCCCTGACTTCTATGGAAAGACAGGAGTATATGCTCACTCTCGTATTGGATGTCTGCGACACCCATCTGGAGTTTGAAAACTTCGAAGAGTGCGGAAACTTCTACAAGGAGCTGATTAACATCCTCCGCCAGATGAATTATTCCGAATTCAAGAGCGAGCAATTTAACAGATACCTTGAGCAACTTAACAATAAACTGAAAAAATGACAACAAAAGCGTTCCAGAGAATATACACACAGCTTGAAGCGATCACCAAGGCTACTGTTTCGCTCAGGGCAGCCGGCATAGTTAATGACGAGCTTGCCAGTGTAGACGGCCGTCTTGCACAGGTGGTGAAAATCAAAGACGATATTGTCACCCTTCAGATATTCGAGGGTACCGAAGGCATACCAACTAATGCAGAGGTCCTCTTTTACGGTGAACCGCCTGCTCTAAATGTGAGCGAAGACTTGGCCGGAAGGTTTTTCAACGCATATGGCCAACCTATTGACGATGGTCCCGCAATCGAAGGTGAAAGACGCTATATCGGAGGTCCCTCCGTCAACCCTTTCAGAAGAAAACAGCCCTCACAGCTGATTCCTACGGGTATTGCCGGCATCGACCTCAACAATACTCTCGTTTCCGGACAGAAAATTCCATTCTTTGCCGACCCTGACCAGCCTTACAACCAGGTGATGGCCCAGGTAGCTCTCCGTGCAGATGTCGACAAGATCATACTCGGAGGAATGGGGCTCTCCAATGATGACTACCTCTACTTTAGACAGGTATTTGAAAACGCCGGTGCACTCAACAAGATTATCAGTTTTGTAAATACCACCGAACAGCCCCCTGTAGAGCGTCTGCTTATTCCGGATATGGCACTTGCGGCTGCGGAATATTTTGCAGTAGACAAAAACGAAAAAGTACTTGTACTTCTGACAGATATGACGCTATACGCCGACGCACTTTGTATTGTATCCAACCGTATGGATCAGATCCCTTCAAAGGACTCAATGCCAGGATCACTCTATTCCGACCTCGCAAAGATTTACGAGAAGGCTGTACAATTGCCCGACGGAGGCTCCATCACCATTATTGCAGTGACAACGCTCAATGACGGTGACATTACACACGCCATCCCGGACAATACCGGATACATCACTGAGGGACAGCTATTCCTCCGCATGGATACCGATACCGGCAAGGTAATCATAGACCCCTTCCGCTCACTTTCACGACTCAAACAACTCGTGATTGGCAAGCAGACACGGGAAGACCACAATCATGTGATGAATACTGCCGTACGTCTATATGCCGACGCATCCAACGCCAAGACTAAGCTCGAAAACGGCTTTGATCTGAGCGATTACGACCTGCGCTGCCTTGACTATGCAAAAGAATACTCCACCAGACTGCTCGCCATCGATGTTAACATATCCATCGACGAAATGCTTGATACTGCGTGGGAACTCTTCGGCAAATTTTTCTCCAAAGCGGAGACAGGTATCAGGGAAGCCCTTGTGGAAAAATACTGGAAAGAATAATATCTTATGGCTATAAAATTCCAATTCAACAAAACATCCCTGAACGAGATCAACAAGCAATTGAAGATCCGGTTACTGGCTCTACCGACCCTTCAAAACAAGGAGTCGGCCCTCCGTTTGGAGGTTAAGAAGGCCAAGAAACGTTCAGAGGAGCTCTTGGAGGAGTTGGAGAAAGCGCTACAACAATATGACTATCTCGCTGCACTTTGGCACGAATTTGAACCCGGCTTGATAAAGGTCAGGGATGTAGAACTGGAGACAGTAAAGGTTGCCGGAGTCAAGACACCCGCATTGAAGAGTGTCAGCTACGATGTGGCAGAATTTGACCGCTACACTAGTCCGATGTGGTTTACTGAAGGAGTTGAAATTCTCAAAAAACTCGCACAGCTTGGAATTGAGTCCGAAGTCTATGTGGAAAAGAGTAGAATTCTGGATTACCAAAGGAAAAAGACCACCCAGAAAGTAAATCTCTACGAAAAGGTCCAGATTCCGGGTTATGAGGAAGCAATACTCAAAATCAAGAGATTTATTGAGGATGAAGAAAACCTATCCAAGGCTGCACAGAAGATAGTTAAAGTACGCCATCAGGCTGAAGAAGAGGAGGAAGCATTATGGTAAAGAGAATGACACGATATTCCATCATTTCGTTCCAACCGGAACTGATGGATTTCCTTGACCGGCTCCAGGAGCTGGGACTGATGGATATTACCCGCTCCTTCAAGGCTACGGATGAGAATTCCAGCCGCCTTCTTGATATTACCACATCACAAAAAAAACTGATAAGGCGCTACAAGAACTTTCTCAAAACTCTCCCCGAAGATACCCCTGCCAAGGAAGTAATTACTTCCCCGGCAGAATGTGACATCTTCGACAGAATTGACACTCTGCTCGACTCTTCAGTATCCCTGAAGCAGGAGCTCACTACTGCAATACGCGAACGGAATGATGCTCTTCCATGGGGGGACTTTAATCCTGCGGACATTGATCGTCTGAAGAAAGCGGGATTCGCTCCCCACTTCTACACTGTATCTGACAAAAGGTTTGATCCGGATTGGGAGAAGGAGTATCCTCTGCAGTTACTCAACTCACATGAAGGCAAGAACTGCTTTGTGGTACTGTCGCCCATTGGTGAACCCTATGCGTTCCCTATTCCGGAATCACAACTCCCGCAGCAGTCCGCCAGAACTCTTGACGCCAAAATTGCCTCTCTTGAGCAGGAGATAAAAGACACTGACTCAACTCTGGCGGCTCTCAGAGATTCTATGCCGGAGATGGAGCGCAAACATGTGCTCGACACTCAGGAACTTGACAAGTATTTTGCAAGTGCCGCATCGGAAAGTCAGGCGGAAGGTTCGCTATCTGTTATGGAGGGCTTCGCCCCTACTGAGAACGATGAATTAGTTGCAGAGTTTCTAAATAGTTGCGACCTGGTTGTTTGGCTCTCCGAGCCCGCCAAAGCTGAGGACAACCCTCCTATCAAACTCAAGAACAACCGCTTCTCCAGACTATTTGAGCTTATCGGCAATCTATACATGCTGCCCACATATGATGAAGTCGACCTCACACCCTATTTTGCACCCTTCTATATGCTTTTCTTCGGACTCTGTCTGGGAGACATGGGATATGGTCTGGTGATAGTGCTGGCATCGTTGTTTGTCATATGGAAAGTTCCTTCCCTGCGTGAATATGCCAAACTTGGCATCTGGCTGGGTGTGGGCACTATTATAATGCCGATGCTCAACGGTTCGATGTTCGGCACCAAGATTTATGACGTGTTTAACATGTCCGACAAGATCACGGGACTTTTCTTCACCGATATCAAGATGTTCTGGTTTGCAATCATTTTCGGTTTGGTCCATATTATTTTAGCAAGACTGATCTCCGCTATCTATAAGATACGAAGAGAAGGTTGGCAACATGGTATGTCCAACATCGGCTGGTGTATGATACTGGTGTGGATTTCACTGCTTTATGCAGGCTCGCAAATGGGCAAAAGTCTTATGCCCTCCTGGTTGGGATGGGTACTCGGAGCCGGAGGTCTGGCCTTTGTGCTACTCTTCTCCAATCCGGTACGCAACCCTGTAAAACGAATTTTAGGAGGAATTACATCCCTTTATGACATTACCGGATTATTCGGAGACGCGCTATCCTATATCCGTCTTTTCGGACTGGGTGCAGCAGGAGGAAGCCTCGGAGCGGTAATAAATGCAATGTCTATGGCCCTCAAGGGTATACCTTATGCCGGCTGGATTCTCTGCATCGTTCTTCTGGTCTTCGGTCACCTTTTCGTGATGTTGCTCTCAGCTATCGGTGCATTTGTCCATCCGATGCGTCTGACTTTCGTAGAATTTTATAAAAATGCTGATTTTGTGGGCGGTGGTAAACCTTACCGTCCTCTAAATAAAAATAATTAATCTGTTTACAAACTTAAAATCTTAACAATATGAATTTATCAGTACCCCTATTCATCGCTTATTCGAGTATGGCCGTTATGCTTGCACTTGCCTGTGTCGGCAGTGCAATCGGCGTTACAATGTGCGGAAACACAACCATCGGTTCCCTTAAGAAAAATCCCGACATTTTCGGTAAATCTATGATCCTTTGCGCATTGCCGTCAACTCAGGGTCTTTACGGTTTTGCAGGATTTTTCTTTATACTTAACGCCTTAAAGGGACTCAATTTCCAAATCGCATTAGGTCCTTCACTCGCAATGGCAGCAGCAGCTTTAGCGTTGGGTTTTACAGCCTATTTTTCAGCTATCTGGCAGTCCAAACTTTGTGCAAACGGTATCAACGAAATGGGTAACGGGCACGACGTTTTCTCCAGAACAATGATTCTCGCAGTATTCCCCGAGCTTTATGCTATTCTTACATTTGCCGCTACATTCCTTGCCTTGCCGTAAGCAATGATTACCATCTACTGCGTCAACACAGGGACCAGGCAAATATTTCCGGAGGGGACAACCCTTCAAGATATGGTTGAGGCCTTCGATTTCGAGAGGCCTCATCCTATTATAGCCGCCAAGGTCAACAATGTGAGTCAGGGACTCCGCTACCGCGCTTTCAACAACCGCAACGTGGAGTTTCTGGACTACACATCCTATACCGGCCGTGGTGTCTATCGCAGATCCCTCTGTTTTCTGCTCTACAAAGCTGCACGCGATATTTTTCCCGATTGCAGGGTAGTAATCCGAAGGCCCATTTCAAAGGGCTTCTTCTGCTATATCGATAAAGATGGGAATGGCTCCATATCAATCTCCGAGGCAGAACTGGTGCAACTTCGCGCAAGAATGGAAGAACTGGTGGATCTGGATATCCCCTTCCGCCGGCACGAAGTGCAAAAAGAGGAGGCAATAGAGACTTTCCGTAGTGTCGGTGCTGATGACAAGGTACGACTGCTGGAAACCACAGGAGATGTCTATGTCAACTATTATACACTTTTAGAGACTCCCGACTACTATTACGATGCGCTGCTTACCAACACCGGATATCTTAAGATATGGAGTCTTACCCCTTACAAAAACGGATTGCTGCTCAGGGTGCCCGACAGGCATCACCCGGAGCAGCTGACCCCCTTGATTGAGCAGCCCAAGACATTCGAAATTTTCTCTGAAGCCAACCTTTGGAACCATATAATGGGACTCAATACCGTTGGAGATCTCAATGCCGCCATTGCAAGCGGAAAGACCTCAGACCTGATTTATGTGGCCGAAGCACTCCAGGAAAAGAAGATTGTACAGATAGCAGAAGAAATTGACCGCAGGATGAAATCCGACAAACCACTGCGTCTGATACTGATTACAGGCCCAAGCAGCAGCGGAAAATCCACTTTCTGCAAACGTCTGAGCATCCAACTTATGGCGTGTGGACTCAAGCCTGTTTCATTCTCCACAGATGACTACTTTGTCAATCGTCTGGATACCCCACTTCTGCCCGACGGCTCATTTGACTTTGACAATTTTGAAACCGTAGACCATAAATACCTCCAGAGCGATATGCTCAAACTTCTGAATGGAGAAACGGTAGAGGTACCGGAATATAATTTCGTCTCCGGAATGCGTGAATTTAACGGAAGAAGACTCCATCTGGAAGAGGGTTCCATCCTAATTGTAGAGGGGATTCATGCACTCAACCCCCGCTTGACTGACAAAGTAGAAGAGAGCATTAAGTACAGGATATTCATCAATACCATAACCAGTATCGCATTGGATGATCACAACTGCATCCCCACAAGCGACAACCGTCTCCTGCGCAGGATTGTGCGCGACTTCAATCTGGGCTCATTTACTGCAAAGGAGACCATTTCAAACTGGCCTAATGTGCGCCGTGCAGAGGTCAAATGGATCTATCCCTTCCAGGAGGATGCGGATGCAATGTTCAATTCCTCTTATTTGCTCGAATTTGCTGTGCTGCATTCACACGCAGAGAGAATCTTGAGGACTATACCCAAGAATTGCAAAGAATACAGCGAAGCCCACCGCCTGCTCAAATTCCTCAGCTACTTCACACCTGTTTCTGATAAAGATGTGCCCTCTACCTCCCTTATGCGTAGTTTTATCGGAGGTAGCAGTTTTTGATAAATATTCAACTCCAATAATACCAAACAACAATGAAGCGACTTTTCCTTATGCCGGTGCTTCTGATATGCACCATCATTTCTATCAGTGCGCAGGACAAAGTGGTTAAAAAGGTTCTCGAACTCGGCAAGAGTGACAATACCACAATGAACCACATAGACATCCTCGCCAACCGCATAGGCGGCCGTCTTATCGGCTCCCACGCACTCACCGATGCCGAAAATTGGGTTATAAGCAAATTTGAAGAGTGGGGAATGGAGTATTATACCCAGGAAGTAGGTTCCATCAATGTAGGATTCAACCGAGGCCCTTGGTTCGGACGTATGCTGAGTGAAGACGGCATGCAACTCCATTTCGCAACACCTTCTTTTACAGCCGGCACAAAAGGCCGTCAGATAGGCC
>JAAZEZ010000033.1 GCA_012511975.1 Bacteroidales bacterium
GCATCAATAACTTAAACTTTCTTTACTGTAACCATACTGAAACATTGTTAATTTTTTACACCCAAAATGAATATAAATGTTTTATTTCTATGGTTATTTTACTTTGTAAAATAAAGCTTACAGATACATCTGCTCTTACAAAGTTAAAAAAACATGGCTGTATTTTCTACTTTTTTGATTTTTATAATTTTTATTTCACTTTGCAATTTTATATATACTTAATAACCAATAATTTACAATATTCTACTTTTTGACAACTCACAATCCCAACACACCTCAACAACACAAATGGCAGCACTAAACTTCAACAACACCTAAAAAAAAAATATATCAGCTTCGGGTCACACCTTTTACACCCCTGCCATTTACCCCCCACTCCCCCCACTTGCAAAAATATAACTTATTATATTTTTTATACATCAGCCTAAAGTATAAGAAATCTTGTACTTTTCATAGGACAATAAAAGGATAAGCACCATTGACTGATATATAGTTTACATAAAAAAAAGCCCCTTTTATGGAGCATTGACATCTGCAATAGTTATGCATTAGTGGAGCTTTAATAATTCAAATAAGCTTGAATATTTGTAATTTACCTATAGAGGTTGTTGATTATCATTAAACTCTCTATTTTCAGCCTCAAGGGCTGCCATAATATTCTCTGTTAAATCCCATTGGCTTTCCTCTGATTCTTGCACCCTTGCAAGAATATTATCAACCATTTTTCCTCTTGCTGCCCTATCTCCTTTTGTAAAGCAATCAGTATTCCTTATAATACATTTTGCTTTTTTTTCTATACCCTGCACTGTCAGCCCCTCTCCAATTAGTACCGATACCATAATATCAGGGGAAGCAAAGTCTTTTTTATTTACAGGTTGAATGATAGTTTTTGTCGGAATTAAGGAATTTTGATATAATCCTAATAGATATTTTGAAAGGAATGGCTGAAAAGGCTTACTCACTAAATCTCTAACTAACAAATATTTACCACTATTTAGCAAATGTGGCTGCTTCTGGTGCAATTCAAACCTCATATAGTTCTTTTTAGGATTATAACCACATTTAGCAATTACATCCCTTGCATTTATTTTCTTGCTATAGGTATAATTTCTAACTACATCATATATTTTTAACTTCATAATTGAGTTTTCCCATTCTTTTGAATATCCCTTATATTTACCCATTACATTTGTACCTAAATGGGCTTTAGGGTCTGCACTATGGTTTTGTATGTAGTCTATAGGCTTCCTTTCAACCGGAAAAACACAACCAAACTCAAAGGCCTCAACATCTGCATCCCAAAGGTCTATACATAATAACTTTTCTATGTTATTTATGGTTTCAATGAGTTCATTTTGGGAGTATGTAAAATTATGCCCTTTGAAATAATATGGTAAACTGCCTTTAATTCTTAGTATTCTACTATCCTCATACCATTGGACTGCTAAGGGCTTATATCCCTTTAAATGAAATATATGTAAGCCATTGTTATATGTGCCAATATGTGTGCAATTTTTAAAATTTGGAGTATCTTTGTCTTGCAAGCATTTTCTGATTTTCAAAAAATCAAACATGTGCTTTTGTATTCAACAATGAGGGTGACAATTTGGGGTCACCCTCATTTGCAACTAAGACATCTAACATAATTGACCGCATCATCAAGATATTTCATTCCATTAAGGCTGCCTGCTAATCCTCTGAAAATGTATACCTCAACTCTAATCCAGTCAATAGTTTTCAAAATCAACAAATCTCCATTATCATTGTTTATCATTCCATTTGGCTGAGAAATCCCAATGCTGCCGTAGTGTATGGAGTTATCAACCTGCCATATAGAAGTATGGACTGCAAAGGGCTTGTGCTGCTTGTAAGGGCTTACTTCTTGTTTTGAGAATGTTCCCTTTAATTGTGCCACAGCTTGCTGCCTTGTCCTTCCCATTCTCCTTGTAGCTGGCATGGCATCCCCTCTGACTAAACCAATCCTATAGGGCAACAG
Source organism: Bacteroidales bacterium (assembly GCA_012511975.1). Lineage (GTDB taxonomy): Bacteria > Bacteroidota > Bacteroidia > Bacteroidales > UBA932 > Cacconaster. The sequence goes on from JAAZEZ010000033.1 coordinate 1,997, forward strand.
GTTAAAATCATTTGCTTGTGCAAACTCTTGAATTTTGTTCTTGATTGCCTTTGTCCTTTCTGGCCGACATAAAGTGATGCAATCACCTAATTTAGTGGAGTAGTAAGATGTTGTTGTTGAGGGGCAAAGTTCATATTCACCCCTCCAAACAACTTTAGATAAAAAATCTGTGTTCATGATTACTGCCCCCTCTCTTTCACAAGATTCTTGTTAAGAAAATCCTCAATATCAGACCTCTTTACAAGAATTTTCCTACCAAATTGGCTAAAAGGAATAATCCTATTATCCCTCATACTTTGCCATGTTCTGGGACTTACACCCAACATTTTTCTTGCATCCTCAGATTCAAGCCACCTGTTAAGAGAATCCTCATCATTTCTCTGACTGATAAGATTTTCTATTTTCTCCATTTTTGCCTCAAGGGCATCCATTCTTGCCTCAGGCATCCCAATAAATGTAGTAGTAAAATGACTCATTTTTTTCATTAAAACAACCCTATTTACAACAGACAAACATTAGCCATATTGTCTGGGCTGTCAACGCAAAAGTAAAGGGATGCAAAAAGGAAAAAGAGGTAAGAATTGACACTTATTATGCACCAAAGTTACCCCTTTGATAATTAGGCAGTTATATTGCTGCAATATGATTATTTGCTTAGACTATTATATCATTTTTCCCCTATGGCAGCATAGTAAGAGTTTACAAAATTTTCTATCTCTTTATTCTTGTCTTTCTCTGACATAATATAACGAAAGTTATTAAGCCAATCCTTACCCTTAAAATCAAGAAAACCTGCTTTGTCAAGATATTCTACAAAAAAGGCTTTTTTTTTAGCTTTAATCCATTTTTCTGGCAGCCATTGCTTTAGATAAAACACTAACTCACCAATTTCTGCATTCCTTGTGTGTACAGACTTTACAACATTTCCCCTCATTTTTTTAGCCCTTGCTTTTATTTTATTTCCAGCTTTGATTATCATATCAATCTCTGCATTTGAAAAACCATTTTCCTCTGGGCTGCAATTTAGGGGATAAGGGATAGGAAGCTCCTTAGGACTAAATACTGACAAATTATAGCCAATCCCCGTAACAATCATGTTGCCTTTTTCTTATTTCACTCTGCTTTGTAGAGCTTCAGTAAGGGCTTGTTTTATTGCTTCAACACCTGCAACACTTTCATATGTTTCCTCACTCCCCACAACAACAGAAAACACACCACGACCACAATGTGATAACTGCCTCAACACTCTTGCAATCACAAAGACACTATCATCATAATCATCATCCCTTATCATTTCCCAAAGAGTGTAAAATTTGCCTGCTCTGTTTTTTACAAATAACTCAAATAGGGCTAAATAATAACCATTAAATGGCAGTCCGTGATTATCACAAAGGGATTCAAAATCATTCCAAGCATTTTTTTCATATTGGTAAATAAAAAGAAATTTCTTTTGCTGGTTTATGTATTCAGCAAATTTTCTCATCACATTGTCATCACCGATATCATCACCCTCTTTATATCTATCTATGCCATGAGCATCACAATAGGCATCACAGGCTTTCATTGCCTCATCTATAGTCTTATACATGCTTCAAAGTTTTGATTTATCATTGCTTACAAGTTTTTCAATTATGTTATACAGCTTTTCCTTATTCAGAATTTCAATCTGCTTTATAAGATAATCCAACATATTGACTGCCCCACCAATGCTGATATTATTTCCAATAATTATGTTTCCAGAATAGTTACCAACAATAGTTCTTGTCTGTTGAGCTTTTAACATCCTTTCCTCTAAAGTGTTCATATTCTTATTTGTTTTGGTTTTAAGCATCCTTAAGGGCTTTTATAATATCATCCCTATCATTCTTATCTAAACTCAAAAAAGCTTCTAAAATGGCTTCTTTTTGGCTATTCTGGGGCTTTTCCACATTGACCGCATCAACAACTGTTTTAACCCCCTTGTCAAGTTCCTCAACCCCAAACTCTGCCATATAATTTTCTGTTGTTGTCAAAGCTGAATGTTTAAGCAAGTCTTTCAACACATAGGACTCAACACCTTGAATTTTGGCAATGGATGCAAAAGTGTGCCTGCTTACATGCATTGATATGTTTTTAGAAATCCCTACCCTTTTTGCAATATCCTTTAGACTCTTATTCATTGCACTATTCTGGATTATAATTTTGCTACTCAGGATTTTTTCTTGTTCTCTGGGCATTGTATCGTACCCCCATATAGACTCCTTCGCATAAATAGCATTAGAATCAAGAAAAGGGAAAATGTAATCAGTAGGGTTGCTCTCAACTTGCTTGTAAAGAGAAAGAATATCTATTGCTTCTTTAGAAAGTTTTATATTTTGGAGCTTGCCATTTTTTTTCATTGTGTACTCAAGTCTGTCATCCTTTATGTTTTGCCACCTCAACTGGAGTAAATCCCCCACTCTGATGCCACCACCATAAAAAGAGAAAAGAAAGGCATTTTTTGTGTGCCATCGGAAGCTGCCAACCTCAAGAGATAGGCCAATGATGCTCCGGAGTTCATCTACATTTAGTTTTTCTTTTGCCTCACTCTTTCCCCTCTTAATTGTAAAGTTTATAAAGGGATTATTCTGCAATAAAATTTTTTTCTCTCTTATGGCATCATTAACAAATTTCTTAACTTTTGATAGATAAACAGCAATTGTACTCCTCTTAAGAGTTCCCCCTTGTTTACGAGGATTTTCTCTACTTAAAAGGTAATTTTCAAAGTCATCAAGAAAGTCTGTGGTTACATCCTTAAAATATAAGTCATCCCTGCCTCTTTCTTTAAGATAGTCCTCAAGCACTGATAGGAATGCTTTATTTTGTCTATTAGTACTATATGCATACTTTAGTTCTGTCTGCTCAATCTTTTTCTTGACAAACAATAGAAAGGAAAGGGATTCATCAGCTCCTTTTATGATATCTGCAAGCTTACACAAAGAAACATCTTGATTTTCCATGTAAGATGCTTCAGCCTTTTTTAATTCATTATTAAGATAGTTATTCCAGACCTTGTGGGAGTTTTCGGAGGTTTTGACTTTCTTGTATTTAGAATCCCAATCCCTTTTGCTTTTGAGTGATATTATGGTTTTTATCCTCTTGTGCTTTCTATTATGGGTAATTCTTATGTAAATAGGATATTTTCCAGACTTTGTGGGCTTGCTCTGGAGTTCAAGTGTAAATGTAGGATGACTCATTACTATGTACTTTTGTATTCATTACAAAGATAGCAATAAATCTTAATACTGAAACATATTACTGAAACAATTTTGCATTTTATAGCATTTTATAGCATTTGTATAAAAACAAAAAAGCCCTTGCATTGTTATGTAGGGCTATCACTATAATATCAAAAGGCATTATCCAGCTATTGCCTTATTTATTTCAAGAATTCATATAGGGTAACGCACCCACGGGCTGCAGCAACATCATGGACTCTCAAAATATCGGCTCCTGACAGCAGAGCCTGCAGATGGAGTGCTGAAACTGCTTCCAAAGACTCTTCAGGAGTGATGCCAAGGGGTTGGTATATCATTCTCTTACGAGAAATACCCACTAAAATTCTCCTGCCACACTTCTTCAACTCCGGTAATCCTTTGAAAAGACGATAGTTGTCCTCAATACTCTTGGAAAATCCGAAACCCGGATCGAGAATCCAATCTTTTATACCCAAAGTAGTTGCCCTGTTGTCAAAGCCTTTGAAATACTCCGTAACATCTTCTACTATATCTCCATACTCATAATGATCGTGCATAGTTATACAATCTCCTCTTCGGTGCATTGCGATATACTCAAGATCGAGTTCGGCAACCCTCTCCAGCATTTCCGGATCCTCCTCTCCTGCCGAAATGTCATTGACAACGAAGGGTCCTGCGGTATCATACACTCTTCTCACAATTTCTCCTCGGTAGGTATCTACCGAAAATCTCACTCCCGCGAAACGGGAGGCAAAAAGTTGAACCACAGGCGACAAACGCCCCCATTCCTGTTCCAGGGAGACCGGTGCCATATTAGGACGGGTGGAAACAGCACCGATATCTATGCTATCCGCACCCTGACCAAGCATTGTCTCAAACCTTGCAATAAAGGCATCTTTCTCTTTAGCACGACTTTGCGCAAAAAAGGAGTCATCATTGACATTGACGATTCCCATAATTTCCACTCTCTGTTTTTCCATAATCCGAAGATATAAATTAACTTTGTGGGATGAAACACAAAGATAGACATTTATGCTGATAGTACTAGAAGGACTTGATGGAGCGGGCAAATCCACACAACTCAAGATGGTTTCCAATTATATGGAATCCTGTGGACATAAGGTCGAATATCTCCACTTCCCCAGATTTGATGCTCCGGTTTTCGGAGATCTTATCGCAAGATTTCTTAGAGGAGATTTTGGCTCGATAGAGCAGGTGCATCCCCAACTTGTGGCTCTACTTTTTGCAGAGGATCGCAGGGATGCAGGCCCAATGTTGCGCAAATGGCTTGATGAGGGACGATGCGTGATTCTTGACAGATATTATTACTCCAACATCGCATTCCAGTGCTCCAAACTTGAATCTGCCGAAGAGGCACGGCTCCTCAGGGATTGGATTATAGATGTAGAACTCGGATATTTTGGTATTCCCACACCTGATCTTAACCTATTCCTTGATGTACCTATCAAATTTGTAGATTCCAAGCTCAGTGCATCTCGCCATGGGGATGACCGCGCCTATCTTGAAGGTAAAAACGACATACACGAGGCTGACATCGCTTTCCAGGTTAAGGTAAGAGATATCTATCTGGAGCAATGTGCTCTAGATGAAAGTTTCAAGAGAATAGATTGTAGTGACGGAAATGGAAACATGCTTCCGGCAAACGACATTTTTATTAAAATACGTAAAGAGATAGAGGCATTGTCATGAAGTTAGCAAAAGCTCTGTGCAGGCTTATATTCGGCCTTACATTCATACTTTCAGGTTTTCTTAAGCTTACCGATCCCATTGGCACGGGACTGATCATCAAGGAATATCTCGCTGTATTCCATATGGGATTCTTGGATTCCGCTTCTATTGGGCTCGGAATTGCACTTTCGACGGTGGAGTTTATTATTGGTATCTCCATTCTCCTTGGGTTAAGAATGAGGTTTTTCACCTGGCTGGGGCTTGTTTTTATTTCTTTCTTCACTTTACTCACGCTCTATCTGGCCATATTCAATCCGATCACCGATTGCGGGTGTTTCGGTGAGGCTATCAACCTGACCAATTGGGAGACGTTCTACAAGAATCTTGTGCTGCTGACCTGTGCGCTGGTGCTTTTTTTCAACCGTAAAAGTTTTGTCCCCATAGCACACGCTACTTTCGAGTGGGTTAGTGTCGGACTCTTCTGTGCCCTTGCACTGCTGATCGCAATTCCAACATATTATAATATTCCCCAGATCGATTTCACTGCTTACAAGGTGGGAACCGATCTCGATATGTTAGCCAAAGAGTCACGTGCTGAATATGAAACGATTTTCGTATACTCAAAGGATGGTAAACAAAAGGAGTTTGACCTTAGCAATCTGCCAGATTCTACCTGGACATTCGTTGATTCAAGAACTGAGTTGATTTCCGGTTCAGTGGAATTGGCGCAAGTGGACATCTCGCTCAGAGATACAGCCGGAGAGTACTGCACTGAGATACTCTTGCAAGAGGGACCTTTAGTGGCGGGAGTAATTTGGGATCCTGAGGATATGACTCCACATAAGTGGTTTAATCTGGCTCTGCTGAAGTCTGAAACGCTTTCAGCGGGCAGCCGGTTTATACTCCTGAGTACAACCAGAGAATTTGAAGATAACCCGGTTGAAGTATTTTTCCCTCAGGAAATCATCTACACTGTCGACCGTAAAGCACTGATGACACTTGTACGCTCAAATGGAGGGGGAGTCTACTTGGACAACGGAACAATCATCCATAAATGGCCTTCTCGCAGGATCACATCGGAAAGGATTTCTGCTATCTTATCTGAAGATAGCGACCAGGTGGTTTTGAATGACTCCATTCACCAGCGCCTCTACATCAACATTCTGCTAATCAGCATCATCCTAATCGTAATCCTGATGCGTTATTTCTGCAAATTCTTCTACACGCACAAAGGATAGGTGCGAGTTGCGGGGTACGGGGTACGTGGTGCGAGTCAAAGTTTCCTCCCGCACCACTACACACTACACACTACAGACTACACACTATTTAAAGGCTTGTTCGCTTAGGCCGGGGCCGTCAAGAGCCAATTTACGGAAATAATCGGGAACTTCCCGCCCAAGGAGTGAATCCACATAGAGTTTAGCGATATATTGCGACAGCATGAATCCATGTCCGCGCATACCCATAAAGAGTCCTCTGGCCGGGTCCACGATGTAGCGCGGCTCGATATAATAACCGCTCCACATGGCCTGGAAACTCATTCCCCGCAATTGCGGGATCCAATCTGAAAAGACCTCAGCCACTATCTCAATAAACTCCCTGGTACCCACTTTTAGATTCCTGAATGTATCAGTTGCATCATTTGCCGGTGAGGCACATCCGATAATCTGGCCCGTATCTGCCAGTTGCTGGCCGTAAACCGCCGAAAATCCCTTGTATTTACGGCGATCGATAAGCATATCGAGAGGAGCTCCATTCTTGCACAGCAAAGGCAGACGCATTGTTATGAAAGCCTGGTGACGCACAGGGAACAATCCGGTCTCGATACCAAGTTGTTTTGCAAATTTTTCCGCATTAGCCCCAAGTGCATTTACAAATATTTCAGTCTGATACCTAACATATTTACCGTCAGGATGTTTTACAAGCAATTCGTAGAGATCACCATTTTTCGAAACATTTACAAGTTGCGTATTTTCAAACACCGTACCCCCTGCCTCAATTCCTAAGTGGCGCACCAAATCGATGGTACGGCCCGGAGAGGCCTGCCAGCAATCATTCGATATAAGGGCATGACTGTAGATATCCAGATTCGGGTTGAAATAATCCGATATTTCGCGTTGAAAATCCTTTTTCTCCACCATATAGGCATCCGACCAGGCAATAGAGGACTCCAAAGCCTTGTAATTAGCCTCATCATGTGCAAAACTTATATATCTTATAAGTCTAAAATCTATCTCACCTTTAGTGTCAAGATCTTTGAAAATCTCGAGATTATGTTTTGCAATATCCGCAAGCGCGGGCAGTGAAAAAGCAGGACGACCACCGGCGATATTTCTCCAAGAGCTGCCGTGATCCATATTGATTAAAACAGGCCCGAATCCCGCTTCGGCGAGATATCTAAATGTAGCACTTCCGGCTATTCCGCCTCCGGCGACAAAAGCACCTACCTTAACTGGGGATTGTTTTGTAAAGCGGTCGGAGGTAATGAATGTTCCACTACCTTCTCGGTTAGAAACTGCACCGATCTCAACCAAATTAGCCATAGGTCCTCTGGGAGTAAACTCACCAATTACCTCTATTCCGTGGTTGCGCAGCGCCTGACGTGCCCTCTGCAGGCATCTGCTGCCCCTGCAGACTCCCATACCTATGCGAGTGATATGCTTGAGCTCCTGAGCCGTAATGCTGGTACGATTGCCCATCATTTTCAGGAGTTGTTCCAGGTTGACATCCTCACAGTGACAAATAAAGGTATTAGCCAAAGCCCCTTTATCCTGAGCTATTTCAGGTACCGGTTGAGTCACTAACGGCTCCGGATAGTGCTCTTTAACTATAAATCCGCGCACTTTGAGCAGATCCTCGGGAGAACTCTCATCATATATTTCCTTGGCCGTGACAATAGCTACATTCGTGCGATTAGGCTTTATCAGGATACGATCGATGATACCCTCTCCCACCTTTTGTCCGTCGTTATCCACGAGGAAAACCTCACTGCCACTCTCCGCAGCATATTCAATGGGCAGATAGAGCCGTCTGCGATCAGTCAGGTAACCGAAGATCGCAAGTCCCGGACACTGTGATACACAATCCATACAACCGATACACTTATCGTAATCGATAAACGGCACGGTAGAAGTGGAACTCTTGGTGATAGCCCCGTGTCGACAGGCAAAAGAACAGGGATTGCAGGCAAAGCCGTAGAGACAATCCATCAGAACAAAACCTCTCTCCGCCATACGCTCAGCGGAAGGCTTACGTGGCTCATCCAGGATCCGTTTAGGATGCTGCTGAGAGTCTATATATTCCTTTGAAAGGGTAAGATATTCATCATAATTAATCCTGCGCCCGAGTGCTTGCATGATCTCATATGCACACTGGCGTCCCCTAAGCACCGCGGAAGTGCCTTCTCCGATACGCACTGCATCGCCCACTCCGTGACAAGCAAGCCCGAAGATCTCCTGTCCCTTGCGCAACAGCTGGTTGTCTGGATTAAGTCCGGTACAGATATTAATACAGTCAATGCCGTCAATGCGGCGTTCCGTACCCGGAATCGCCTTGAAATTTTCACATCTGGCGATGATGGCACCAATGATGCCGCTGCGATCTTCATTGGGAATAGCCTCGAGCAAAACATGAGATGTCATTATCGGAATCCCGAGACGACGTACTCGGTTAGCCTGGACGGGGAATCCTCCCTCGTGAGGCATAGCCTCGATAATCGCCTTTACGCGGGCGCCCGCCTGCATTGCCTGATATGAAGTAAGATAACCTATATTACCGGCACCTACGGTGAGAATATTCTTTCCAAGTAGTGTATATTCTTTGTTCATCATCCTCTGAACCACAGCTGCAGTATATACTCCCGGTACATCATCATTTTTCAGAGGAGGCATAAATGGCAATGCTCCCGTAGCTATTACAAGCTGTTCCGCCTCAACATAGAATACTTCCTGGGTGACGATATTTTTAACGGCAATAAGTTTCCCTTCAAGGATATCCCATACGGTACAATCAAAAAAAATCCCTTCCTGAGAATCTCCGGCAAGGGTTTGTGCTATATCAAATCCTCTCATTCCTCCGAACTTGCGCTCACGCTCGAAGAAAAAGAACTGGTGTGTCTGCATCAGAAACTGACCGCCGATCTTGTCATTATTGTCGATAACCAGATTGTCAACCCCCGCTTTGTTGAGCTCTTCGCGCACCGCCAGACCTGCAGGGCCAGCTCCGATTATAGCTACCGTCGTACGATAGGTACGTTTGAGAGTATCAGTGCGGAAGCTCTCAGGCACCGATGCCATAACCCCTTTTTCTCCTGCAGAATTGGCATCTCCTATACGTTCGACAACTTTGACACCGTCAACTTTTGTGATACATATTCTGCGTATTGTACCATCGACCAACATTTCACAAGCACCACATTTACCTATACCGCATTCCATAGAACGGTGACGTCCTAAAAGACTGTGCTGGTGAACCGGATATCCTGCCTGGTGAAGTGCCGCAGCGATGGTATGGCCTCTCTGTCCTCGAACAGGAGTGCCTTCAAATAGAAATTCCACAAGATCCTCCTGTGGAATATCCAGAATGGGGTGATTTGTTATTATATACATAAAACCAAATGCATTAAGAATTGCCAAATTTAGCCTTTTTTTATAGAAAAAGAAACTTTTTCAAATTAGTCTGTTTCAACACGGGTAGTTTGTAACAAAGAAGATATCTTGCGGTTGTCTAAAACTAAATTAAAATGGAGGTAAATAATGAAAAGATTTGTGCTGATGGGGATTTTATTCTTCATCCTTATGGCATCCTGCACCAGGAGTGCCTTTCAAGAAGGTCACGCATCGCTCTCCTTCTCTTTTGCTGCTCCGCTGAAAACCACCATTACGAAAGCCGGAGCTCTACCTGACACCAACTCATTTATCTTGCTGGTCAAAAGCAACACCGGAGAGACGCTCTACAACGGACTATACGGAGCCCGACCTGCAGAAATTGTAGTACCGGCAGGCACATACGAAGTCTCTGTACACTCTGTAGAATTTGAAAAGCCGGCATTCGAAATGCCGCAGTATGGAGACAGCAAGGTCATTGTAGTCTCAAATGGCGAAAAGGCCTCAGTAGCCTTTCTCTGTAAACTGCTCAATTCGGGTATGAAGTTTTCCTTTTCAGAAAACTTTCTTAAAAAATACAACAACGGATATCTTTTGCTGGAACAGGAGGCCGGCGATCTGGAGTATCTCTTTACAGAGAATCGCACCGGTTACCTAAAAGCAGGCAATGTCGGTATCTGCCACAAAACCACATCGGCCAGTGAACCACTTTTCAGTCGTACTTTGGGGGCCGGTGAAATCTACAATATTACACTTGATGCATCATCCGCCGAATCCGGTTCGGAATTCACAATAGAGGTGGATACGAGTGCCGTATACATCAATGAAAAAGTGGTTATAGGCGAAGAGTTTAGCGGAGCTGACGGCAGCAGCACACAAAAGGCCGTTTCGGTCTCTCAAGCCAAAAATCGTATTGGCGATACACTCTGGGTGTGGGGATACATAGTGGGCGGCGACATGAGTTCATCATCGGTGACATTTGTCGGTCCGTTTACCAAGGATTCTCACATTGCCATTGCAGAAAATGCCTCTGAAAAGAGCCGTGATGCCTGTTTGTCGGTAGAGCTCTCAAAAACTGCCGTTAAAAGCGCCTTGAATCTGGTCTCAAATCCCTCAAATCTCGGACGTAAGGTATTTCTCAAGGGAGTGGTTGTGAGCTCTTATTTCGGCCTCAACGGCTTGAAAAAAGTTTCTGAATATGCTTTTATGGAATAGTAACACAAAAGGGGCGATTGCACCTTTTGTGTTACTCAGAACTACACACTAAAAAAAGAGTTCGGAAAAATTCCGAACTCTTTTTTACATTCCTCCGTCAACCACTATAGTTTGCGCCGTGACATAACCTGAAAGGTCGGAGCCGAGGAAGAGAGCCACATTGGCAATATCTTCAGGAGTGGCCGGGCGACGGAGAGCAATCATTTTGATCCATCCCTGACGCACCTCTTCAGGAAGTACACCGGTCATTTCAGTCTCTACAAAACCGGGAGCTATGCAATTGACACGAATGCCACGAGAGCCCATCTCCTTGGCAATACTCTTCGCCAGCCCTATCATGCCTGCTTTGGAAGCGGCGTAGTTACACTGTCCTGCATTACCTGAAATACCTACAATAGAGGTCATATTTATTATGCTGCCACCTCTCTGGCGAGCCATTACAGGCACTACAGCATGAGTAAAGTTGAATGCGGATTTTAGATTTACTGAAAGGATTTCATCCCACTGCTCTTCGCTCATTCTCATCAGAAGACCATCACGGGTTACTCCTGCATTATTGACAAGTATATCGATTCTCCCAAAATCGGCCATCACCTGCTCTACAAGCTCGTGTGTTTGCTTGAAATCAGATGCATCTGAGGTATATCCCTTGCATCGCACCCCAAGTGCTGTTACTTGTGCCACGGTATCGAGAAAGTGTTCACTCTCGCTGCGTGCTGTAAATGCAATGTCTGCGCCTTCCTGGGCGAATTTGATGGCAATTGCCTTGCCGATACCTCTTGATGCACCGGTTACCAGTGCGATTTTTCCTTTAAGTAGTCCCATTACGCTATATATTATTGTTTTCTCTCATCCAATTTGTCATTATCCACAAGGGCAAATGCAAGTTTGCTTTTCACGCACAATTTTCCATCAACAAATCCTTTGGCCTCGGTAAAATAAACCATCCCCTTTTTATCTACGAGTTTAGCGGTAGTTTCAAAAATATCTCCGGGGAATACGGAATTCTTGAACCTTACCCCTTCAATGCCCGCGTAAAATGGAGTACGTCCCTTCAAATCATCTCCTATAAGCAACGCGCAGGCTTGTGCCATCATCTCGCAAAGTATCACTCCCGGTACTACCGGATGGCCCGGAAAGTGTCCCTGAAGGAAAAATTCCTCTCCGGTAACATGGTAACTGGCGTGCGCCACATTGTTCTCATCAATTTCAATGTTATCAACAAGTATCATCGGTTCTCGGTGAGGGATGAACTCTTTGATCTGCTCTCTTGTCATAATCTTGTGCAAATATAGTTAAAAAGGTTTATAAATTTATTTTGCGCAAAGCTATGCAGCCGTTGTGACCTCCAAAACCCAGGGAATTGGAGAGTGCTATATCAGCCGCAAACTTGCGTGCCTTGTTCGGAGTATAATCCAGATCACACTCAGGATCGGGTTCCTTCAGGCCGATTGTTGGAGGCACAATACCTTCACTGAGGGCCATTACTGTGGCTACCAACTCCACTCCTCCTACACCGCCCAGCATATGGCCGGTCATAGACTTAGTGGAGGAAATAGCAACTTTACGAGCCTCTTCTTCACCGACAGCAAGTTTTATGGAAATTGTTTCGGACTTGTCGTTTAGAGGAGTGCCGGTGCCATGAGCATTGATGTGGATTTTCTCTCCCTTACGGTATCCGGCCTCTTCTAGAGCCTGACGCATTGCTTCTGCAGCTGTTGTACCATCGGGACGTGGTGCGGTATAATGGTATGCATCACAAGTATTGCCGTAACCGCAAACTTCCGCATAAATTTTCGCTCCGCGTGCTACTGCGTGGTTGTACTCCTCCAGAATCACTATTCCTGCTCCCTCAGCTATTACAAAACCCTGTCGGCGTATATCAAAAGGCAGAGAGGCCTGCAAAGGATCCTCCGAGCGGGAGAGAGCTCTACTGTTAGCAAATCCGCTTATGGAAAGTGGATGGACTGCCGCTTCAGAACCTCCGCAAATGATGGCATCGGCATAACCGTGCTTCACAGCTCTAAAAGCCTCACCTATCGAGTGAGTTCCTGTAGCGCAAGCGGTTACTATCGGCAGACATACACCCCTGGCATCGTACTCTATTGCTATATTACCGGCTGCTATATTGGATATCATCATCGGGATAAAGAGTGGAGAAACCCACTTGGGACCCTCTTGTACCAGCTTTGTGGTTTCTTTTACGAAAGTTTCCATGCCTCCGATGCCCGATCCAATATAGACTCCAAGGCGCTCCGGAGCTATATTATCCTTATTAAGACCACTGGCTGTCATCGCCTGATTGGCCGCAGCCAGTGCAAAAAGTGCATAGCGATCATTCTTACGAGCTGTCGGGGGATCAATACCATAATCTGCCGGATCAAACCCTTTGACCTCACCGGCAATTTTCACTAAAAGATTATCTGTAGGAAAACGCTCTATTAATCCTATTCCGCACTTACCTGCAGTAATGGAAGACCAGAAATCTGTCAAATTATTACCAACGGGGGATATCACTCCCATTCCTGTTACTACTACTCTGCGTTCCATAATTAAATGCATTTTGAAGTACCTTCGAGCAGATCCCGGGCACCGTTTATAATATCCAGTATAATCTCCTTCGCCGGCTGAACTTTCTTAACCAGACCTGCACTCTGGCCTGCCATAAAGCTGCCCATCTTTTCATCTCCATCCTTAACCGCTTTACGAAGCGATCCGCTACCGAATTCCATTATAGCTTCGGAAGTCTGCGAAGGATCATTCTCCATCTGGGCAAATTTTCTGGTAAAGGGAGTTTTCAGTGCACGTACCGGATGCCCAAGGGTTTTTCCGGTTACAATGGTATCGGCATCACCAGCGGCAATAATCTTCTGCTTGAAAACATCGTGAGCAGTACATTCACTGGCTGTAACGAAGATAGTTCCGCATTGAACGCCTTCTGCTCCCAGCATCATGGCAGCAGCAAAGCCTCTACCGTCTGCAATACCACCTGCTGCAATCACCGGAATGGAAACCGCATCACACACCTGAGGTATCAGAGCCATTGTATTCATCTCTCCGATGTGTCCTCCGGCTTCTCCACCTTCAGCAATGACTGCCACCGCACCCATTCTCTCCATACGTATGGCAAATGCTGTTGAAGCTACTACAGGTATTACTTTAATACCTGCTTCAAGCCACTTGTCCATATATTTTGAAGGCGAACCTGCACCTGTGGTGACCACCGGCACCTGCTCGTCGATTACGTATTGTGCCACCTGATCCGCAATGGGACTCATAAGCATAATATTTACGCCAAATGGCTTGTCTGTCATTTTTTTGCATTTACGGATCTCTTCCAGGACCACATCCGCACCTGCATTGATGCTGGAGATGATTCCCAGACCTCCGGCATTGGAAACTGCACTTGCTAGAGCAGCATCAGCCACCCAGGCCATACCGCCTTGCAATATCGGGTATTCAATACCCAATAATTCTGTAATTTTTGTTTTTATCATGATTTTTAATTTTTTGACCATTTAAGGAGACAGGCTCCTGCTGTGAAGCCTGCCCCAAATGCGCTCAACACAATAGTATCTCCGCAATTGAGTGTTTGGTTACGGTTTAGTTCATCAAGGAGAATTGGAAGACTGGCAGAGGATGTATTTCCATAATTCTCGATATTGTGCGGAAATTTGACTTTGTCCTGGTGGAGCGATTTTCTAATTGTTTCAATAATGCGGATATTTGCCTGATGCAAAAGGTAATAGTCCACATCATCGTAAGTTAGACCATTCCCCTCAACAACTTTTTGAATATCATTCAAAGAAGATTTGACTGCAAGCTTAAATACATCCTGTCCCTTCATTACGAGCGGACCTCCGAATTCTTTCTTTGTAATAAAAGGAGTCTTTTCGAGGTTCCTGATCTGATAGAGGGGCTCAACACTACTGAAAGAAGAGAGTGAGAAGGCTTCAACACCATCCCCTCTGGTGAGGACTGCCGCACCGGCACCATCGCCGAAAAGGACGCAGGTACTGCGCTCTTGCCAATCACACATACGTGTAGGTTCTTCGGCGCAAACTACGAGAATGTGATTGATATCACTTTTGCTCTTGAAAAATGAGTTTGCAATATCCAATGCATATATGAATCCTGCACATGCACTGTTCAGGTCAAAACAAGGACAGGTAGCTCCTATCATGCCCTGAACAATACAACTCAAGGAGGGAGTAATGTGCTCATTTACGACATTGGAGCAAATGATAAAATCAAGATCCTCGGCAGAAATACCTGCATCTTGCAATGCATTTTTGCAAGCTTCCGCAGCCAGATCTTCTAACTTTTCGTGTGATATAAGTTGACGTTGCTTTATCCCGGTGCGAGTGGTGATCCATTCGTCACTGGTATCAAGAAAAGTGGAGAGCATATCATTTGCAACGGTAAGTGACGGGTGGGCCCTCCCCGTTCCAATAATATTCATTTTAATAATTTTTATGAGTTTCGTCAACAAATGTATTTGAGTGCAGACAATTGGCAAAATGATTGTGGTTACTGTGGCAATATGTGGTGGAATTCGTCCCATTTGGGGTAAAATTTTCGTTTTTGTGGCATCTTTGATTAACTTTGAGTTTCTAATTGGACAAAATGAATAAGAAATTACCGGATTTTCTACTTGAGAAAAGGCACCAGATCGTAACCATCATTACGACTGTAGTCATCACTGTGGGATTTTTTTCAATTTATGTGCCTCTTTCTTCTACGGCCTGGTTTAAACTCTCCGGGGAAGTATCTTTCTTTCTCACAGTTGGTTGCGTAGCATTGGCGATACTTATTCTAGTCGTATGTCGTGTGCTTATGTGCAGGCTGAGAAAAAGACAACAATTCCGTTCCTGGAGCTATGTTTTGTGGATGCTGGCCGAGGCACTTGTTATTACTCTCTTTTATTCTTATGTGACACACACCCTGATGAAGGCGGACCTTATCGTAGGTAATTTTTCCTTTGTGACCCTATTTTCCAAAGGTTTGATAGTGGTAATCGCCATCCTTATAATTTCCAATACCATCTCCATCCTCTGGACCATCCAACGCGACCAGAAAGAGCGTTTGAAACTCCTTTCAACCGGATGGAAAAGGAGCACGCATGGCCCTGTAGTGGATGGCAAATCGTTGCCCGTCTTAGGAGTAGTTGGTGCTACCGAAGATACAACTATCACGCAGAAAGAACTTGGAGGTGAATCGGATCAGGCAAATGATTTCTCCAGCGCCTTGTACCCTGACATTGAGCCCAGGATCATCAACCTATATGACCACAACGGTATCCTTAGATTCTCCATCAAAGAGTCCGACCTCTACTATATAATCTCCCAGGACAACTATGTGCGCATCCACTACCTCAATAACGGAGAAATGTCGAGTTATATGCTTAGATGCCCACTAAAAGTGATAGAAAAGTCTCTTAAAGACTCTTCGCTGATAAGATGCCACCGCTCCTATATAGTCAATCTATCCAGAATAAAGGTACTCCGCAGCGAAAGGGATGGATTTTTCATTGACCTTGATTATGACGGCTCCGCTGAAATCCCTATTTCTAAAAGCTATTCGGACACCTTTATGGAGCATTTCTCAAAAAAGGTAGCTGGAAAGGAAGCTAACGAGAATTAAACTAAATAAATTTAAACCATTATAATTGAAATCATGGAAAAAGAAACTATACTCAAAGCAATGCGAGAGGCTAAAAAACCCCTCTCTGCAGGTGAGGTAGCCACACTCACAGGAATTGACCGCAAGGCGGTAGATAAAGTATTTGCACAACTGAAGAAAAGCGGAGAGATAACTTCTCCTATCAGATGCAAGTGGACACCGGTGGAATAGTGTGTAGTATGTAGTATGAAGTGTGAAGTGTGAAGTGTGTAGTGTGGATTCTGAGTGAGGAATTAGATGTTGGCTATTTGCTGTTAGTTCTAGCTTCTAATTGACACCGTTGTTAGCATAGTTGCTCTACTAATAATCTTTCTGAATATAATACTAATATACTAGCTTGAATTGTGAAATACAAAGTCCTGGGCTAATTATTCTTAACCCAGGACTTTTAAATTTTACTAGTTAGAACTTGGAACTTCCAACTTTTAATTCCTAACTCGGAACTCTGAACTAATAAACTTACTCCGAACTACACACTCAGAACTCTGAACTGAGATACTTTGAAAATTACTTTTCAAAGTATCTCTTATACAGTCCTTCAAATGCCTGCCCGTGACGTGCTTCGTCTTTGCACATCTCATGAACTGTGTCGTGTATCGCGTCATAATTGAGTTGTTTAGCCTTGGTGGCGATACGCTTTTTGTCAGCACAGGCCTCTGCCTCGGCTTCCATACGTTTTTTAAGGTTTGTCTTTGTATCCCATACCACTTCGCCGATAAGTTCGGCAAATTTAGCTGCGTGTTCTGCCTCTTCCCAAGCAATACGCTTATATGCCTCAGCGACTTCGGGATAACCCTCTCTGTCAGCCTGACGACTCATTGCAAGATACATCCCTACTTCACCACATTCAGCCGTAAAGTGATCCTTTAAACTATTCCAAATCTCTTCATCGCATCCTTGAGCTACTCCGATCTTGTGTTCATCAGCCCATACGAGACCCTCTTTTTTCTCTTCCATCTCCTTAAATTTGGAAGCAGGTACGCCGCAGATAGGGCATCTCTCAGGTGGTTCGGGTCCTTCATGAATATAACCGCACACTGTGCAAATCCATTTCTTTTTCATAAAATTTTTGTTTTAGTGTTGTTTATAATTATTATAATTTA
Source organism: Bacteroidales bacterium (assembly GCA_012511975.1). Classification (GTDB taxonomy): domain Bacteria; phylum Bacteroidota; class Bacteroidia; order Bacteroidales; family UBA932; genus Cacconaster. Next base: position 19,505 of record JAAZEZ010000033.1, read on the forward strand.
GTTTATTCATTTTACTGCAAATAATATGCCTTTTATTTCCACCGACAATTCGACAACCTTAATGAAAAAGAGGCGAACCAGGTCACTTCTCTTCCATATATTAGTAGTAATTTTCCATTGTAATTATTACACTCTGCCGGGATATTGTTCGAGAGCCACTTCAAGGCACTTCAGTGCAGCCTTGAGATCCTCCTCTTTTAGCACGTATGCCATACGGATCTGATTGGTACCAAGTCCCTTGGTGGCATAGAAGCCTGCAAGAGGGGCTACCATTACTGTCTGTCCTTCGTACTCAAACTCCTCAAGCAACCATTGTGCAAACTTATCGCTGTCGTCTACGGGGAGCTGCACCACAGCATAGAATGCACCCATAGGCATGGGAACCTGAACACCTTTAATCTTCCTAAGACCTTCGATTAGTACGTTACGACGGTGGATGTACTCTACGCGAACTTTCTTGAAATACTCTGCAGGGGCATCAAGAGCACCCTCAGCAGCAATTTGGCCGTATGCTGGCGAACAGAGGCGTGCCTGAGCGTAACGGAGTACATATTTCATCACCTCTTTGTTCTTTGATACAATAAAGCCGATTCTCACACCGCAAAGGCTGTATCTCTTGGAGACTGAGTCAATAAGTATTACGTTCTCCTCAAGTCCGGGTATATGCATGCAAGAGAAGTGGGGTTCATCAGTGTAGCAGAACTCACGGTACACCTCATCCGAATAGATGAAGAGGCCGTGCTTTTTGGCAATTGCGCCAAGCTCCATTAAGGCCTCTTTGGTATATAGAGAGCCCGTGGGATTACCGGGATTACAGATAAGAATTCCCTTTGTCTTGGGAGTGATTCTCTTTTCAACCTCTGACATCGGAGGAAGCGCAAAACCATCTTCTATCTTTGTGGTGATGGGTTTGAAGACAACATCATTTTGCAGTGCAAATGTGTTGTAATTGGTATAGAAAGGCTCGAACACAATAACCTCGTCATCTGGGTTACAGGTAACTGCAAGAGCAATCTGGAGTGCCTCGCTACCACCGTTGGTAATGTTGATACAAGATGTATCGATGTCAATATTGATACCTTTATAATACTTCACGAGTCCTTCGAGAAGGCTTTTGTTGCCTGCTGAATTGGGATATGCAACGAGCTTGAGCTGGTTGTTCTTTACAGCATCAAGTGCCTCTTTGGGAGAGGGAATGTCGGGCTGGCCGATATTGAGGTGATACACTTTAACTCCTCTTTTTTTCGCTGCATCAGCATAGGGAACAAGCTTCCTGATAGGGGAAGCCGGCATCTTTTGAGCTTTTTTAGATAATGTTAGCATGTTAAAATCTGTTGTTATTGTTATTAAAATATTTACTTCTCAATCTATCTGCGACTGCCCCTGCCATACTTGGCAAGTTCACTCATAAATCCCTCGATTTTTGGCTGAACCGCACTTGTGGGACAATCAAAATTGTTTACCAGTATGGCAAACTTGATGTAGCCCTTCTTCGTCTTTACATAGCCCGCATAGCATCTCACACTTGACAAAGAACCGCTCTTGGCCCTGATAATCTCCTTAATTTCCTGTTTTTCTCCTTTTAGCACCCCTTCAAGTGTACCAGGGCGCCCCGGACCGGGGAAACTCTCAAAGTATTGGTCAAATGTAGCACTTTGTTCTTTATAAGTATAAAAATTGGTAAAGAATCTCGGAGAAACATAGTTTTCCCTGGAGAGACCGCTGCCATCGTCCTGGTGGAGTCCGTAAGTGTCAACACCGCGATCCTGGAGATACTGTTCTACAGCCTCGGTGGATGCATAAAAATAAGAATTGTCAACGAGCACCTTTCCAAGCATCTTCAGCATTATCTCGGCATAAAAGTTATTGCTAATGGTATTTGTTACATTGATAACCTCGATCAATTCCGGAGAGAAAGTCTCCACAAGATAAGTGAGTTTATCCTGGTCGGGAACAGCAATACCCATCTGCTTTAGAGAAGCTACATCATTGACTCCTCTTGAAGGAATGCCTTTACCTGCAAGGAATGAATCGAATGCGCCTGCACAGGTCGAAGGTCCGAACCTGTTGGAACGAGTAACTACTCTCTTAGGCATATCCACTGCATAAGTACCCACAAATTTGCCTACCGGCGCAAGGTTGGTTACGTAGTACTCAGTACCGTCACGACTCTTTTCAGGACCGGTGACAACTTCGTTGATATAGGTCATTTTGGGAGAATATGGAGGAAGCGGTGTTATTTTAACAGGATCACCCACTGTTGCGCCCGGTTCAATCTCAAAACGGCTAAGGTTTTCTGCGTATGAGAGTCCGGAAGGACCACTGCCGTAATAGTAGCCGAGATTGCCATAAGCCCAACTATCGGGAATATTCTCGTCAATAAAGAAACGATCATCACCGATAATACTGCCGTTGATGCGTTTGATACCGGCTTCAGCTATTGCCTCTGCCCATATGCCGAAAATCGAATCTATCGGATATGCGATTTCATCAGTAGAACCTAATGTAGGATCACCTCCGCCAACAATATAGAGGTCACCGTTGAGGGTACCATCCTCCATTATATGGCCGTCGTAAGCAACTTTTGTAGAAAACTTAAAGTCTGGTCCAAGCACCTCGATAGCTACGCCTGTGGTAATGGTCTTCATGGTGGAAGCAGTCAACAATGGCATCTCACCATTCCAGGAAGCTATCTCCTTTCCATTTTCATCTACTGCAAGAATACCGACTGCCGCATTGACAAAGAGTGAGTCTGTTTTTAACTGTCTGTTAATGTAATTTTGTACCCGGTTCTGAGCAAAAACAAGCCCCGGTAAAAGCAAAAGGGCCGCAATTAATCTTATACGCATATTATTGTGCTTTAATTAGGACGACAAAAATAGCAAAAAAGAGGGATTGTTTCAATAAAACAAGTAATTTTGTAGAATATTATTCAAAAAGCGGAATCGACAAAGAGCAGTTTTATACAACAATGGAGAATTGCTTGTTTACAAATAGTAGACCAAATAGTTTTAATATGAACAATACTGAAGCCAACAGATATGCAGCAAGAGGGGTTTCCTCGTCTAAGGAAGATGTACATAAAGCTATCGCCGATATGGATAAGGGGCTTTTCCCGAAAGCATTCTGCAAGATTGTACCCGATTTTCTGGAAAATGATCCTGATTATTGCGTAGTAATGCACGCGGATGGAGCCGGTACCAAGAGTTCTCTGGCTTACATTTACTGGAAAGAGACAGGCGACATGAGCGTCTGGAAGGGTATCGCCCAGGATGCAATAGTGATGAATACGGACGATCTGCTCTGTGTGGGAGCCACGGATAATATCCTGCTCTCCTCCACTATCGGGCGAAACAAGCGACTTATACCCGGAGAGGTAATCAGCGCTCTGATTGGAGGCTCACAGGAGTTTGCCGATAAGATGGCTGATCTCGGTATCGGGTTGCTGCTCACAGGCGGGGAGACTGCGGATGTGGGGGATTTGGTGAGAACCGTGATAGTTGACAGCACTGTATGCGCCCGTATGCGTCGCGTCGATGTAATAGACAATTCGCATATCTGCGCCGGCGATGTGGTGGTAGGACTTGCCTCCTTCGGACAAGCTACCTATGAAGAGGAGTACAACGGAGGAATGGGCAGCAATGGCCTTACCTCAGCACGTCATGATGTTTTTGAACACTCCATCGCAACCAAATATCCCGAAAGTTTCGACAACTCCGTCAACGAAAAATATGTATATTGCGGCAGCAAGTCCCTTACCGATATTGAGCCGGAGACCGGACTTACCTACGGCAAACTGGTACTCTCCCCTACCCGCACCTATGCACCGGTAATTAAGGAGGTTCTTGAGAAATACCGGCCTCAGATCCACGGTATGGTGCACTGCTCGGGTGGTGCCCAGACCAAGGTACTCCACTTCATCGAAGAACTCAAAGTCATTAAGGACAACCTCTTCCCTACACCGGTGCTCTTCAGAACTATCCAACAGGAATCAGGCACCCCTTGGAGCGAGATGTACAAGGTATTCAATATGGGACACAGGATGGAACTTTATGTTCCTGAAAATATTGCACAAGATATTATCTCTATCTCCGAAGGATTCGGAATAGAGGCGCGTATCATTGGAAGAGTGGAAAAAGCCTCACAGAACGAGGTCGAAATTATATCAGAATACGGAAAATTCAACTACAGAAGGTAATTATGAAAAAAGCACTGATTATCATCCTGGCATTCTCTGTGGCGTTATCTTCCTGTAAGAAAAACGCCCGGCAAACTCTCGTCAATCTTCCTATAATGGATAGAGCTCTCTATGATAGTACCTCTGTGTTTTATGGGGAATTTGAAGAGTATCCCGAAGATCTTAAAATGCTTCCCATCGGAGTCTTCGATTCCGGTACGGGCGGATTGACAGTCCTCGAAAAAATTGTATCTCTTGATGTTTTTGACAACATCACCGGCCAAATAGGCGATGATGACATCCTGGATTTTGCAGGTGAACATTTCATATATCTCGCTGACCAGGCCAATATGCCCTACGGAAATTATGACGCCGAAGGAAAGAGCGATTATCTCAGGGAACTGGTGATAAAAGATGCGCTTTTCCTTCTCGACGACAACTACTACGAAACCCAATACGACAGGAAATCCGATGGGATTAAACCCCGCGTCAAAATCATTGTGATCGCCTGCAACACCGCTACCGCATATGGACTGAAAGATATAACTTCATTACTGGAGCAGAGCAACACCGGTGTCAAGGTAATTGGAGTTATAAATGCCGGCGTAAAAGCAACCCTTGACCAGCTAAATGTCAGTGAAGGTGATGAACCTTTTGCCATTGGAGTACTCGCAACACCCGGTACCATCGCCTCCGGTGCATATCAGCGCACAATCGAAGAAATGGTAGCAGAACGCGGCATCAAGACAAATGTTACGGTTGTAAATCAAAAAGGGTATGGATTTGCCGAGGCGGTTGACAGCGAGCCTGATTTTGTCAATCCCGCTCTTTATACACCTCGTGATTCATACAGGGGTCCTCGTATAGGCCGAGGAGATGATTCCCTTGACATCAATCTGATGAGAATTTACAATTTTGACTTTTCAGGTAACAAAATGCTTTACAGAAGGGATGCGCAAGGCAGCTACAGAGATATCCAGCTCAACGATGCTGTTAATTATGCCCGTTTCAACCTCGTTTCTCTAGTGGAAAAACACCGTTTGAGTGGCTCCACAGCCCCTCTGAGAGCGGTCATTCTGGGTTGCACCCATTATCCTTTCCTGATAGAGACACTCCATCAGGTCATAAGCGAACTCAGGAATATCAAAGTAGAGAACCAATATCTCTACAAGCATCTCATCGCAGATGACTTCATATTCATAGACCCCGCGGTCTACACTGCGATAGAGTGCTACAATACACTTCGTGAAGATGGTAACCTCGCCCTGCGAATCGGGGATCAAAAGGTCAACGGATACATTTCCGTCCCTGACGGATTCCTCGACAATACATATCTCACTCCTGACGGAAAACTCACCTACGAGTTTAAATATGGCAGGGAGGTGGATTCAAAAACCATAACAACCAAA
>JAAZEZ010000034.1 GCA_012511975.1 Bacteroidales bacterium
CCTCTCCTCCGCTCCCGAACATGCAAAGGTAACTATCAGATATCAGGATGACCTTTACCAGCTCGACACCTCCAATACCCGTGTTTGGGGCTTTGGCTATGAAGGCACCTGTGAGTTTACCGATGGTGCCATTGTAGCCGAATCCGGCAAGCCTTTTAGAACGAATAGTTCTGTCATCATTTTGGCTAGATTTGAGAAAGTAATGTTTCACGATCTTGTCAACAATGATGACCGACTATTTGAAGAGCGACATGCAATTGCGATGCAGGGCAGCCACTTTGAGGGAGAGCCTTCCGACTATAACTACTTAAGCGACAGTTACCGCAGAGATGCAGTTATTTGGATACTGTGGATTTTAGGCTTTATTCTGGCAGCTTTCGGCTTTAAAAAACAAGGCAATAAGTTCAAGAACATCAACACTTTTGGAGTTAAAAAACTTAAAGATGTGGAGTGGAGCAGGGAGATTCCATACAATGGGAACCTGCTCGCTACAAATTATGTTATTACCAAAGCTCCTTCCCTATTTAAGACACGCAATAGTTATGCTATAGCTTCTGCCTATATTCTGAAGATGATACAGCAAAACATTCTCATCACAGGTAAGGATGAGGAGGGAAAAATCACTATTGCATTTAACGACAATGCTGATCTCGGAAAGCTCGAATCCCCCGCAAAATCACTTTTCAATATGATGAAGTTGGCCAGCGGTGCCAACAAGATTCTTGAAGACAAGGAATTTTCCAGATGGGCCCGCAAAAACAAAAGCACCCTGATTGACTGGACAAAGTCGATCACCAACAAGGGGCGTAAAGCTCTTACAGATGAAGGTTTTTTCTTAAAGCACAGATTTACTCCTCTCGGTGTACAGAACAACAACAAGGTGCTTGGATTTTTCAAATATTTGCAGGACTTCACTATTATCAATGAAAGAAAAGCAGTAGAGGTGCACCTATGGCAGGATTACCTGGTATTTGCCACTCTTTTCGGCATTGCTGACAAAGTAGCGAAAGAGCTTAAAGATATTGATCCTATAGCCTTCGAGGAGGTGGTAAACTACGATTTTGACACATTTACTACAATTCTACACCAGACAAATTCACTATCCAATGCTATCACGCGGAACTCCTATGAGACATCAACATCTTCAGGTGGCTCATTCTCAGGTACGAGTTCATGGAGTGGTGGCGGAGGAAGCTCTTCCTTTGGCGGTGGCGGAGGATTTTCAGGAGGCGGCTCCGGCGGCGGAGGTAGATAAATTTCATTTGTCTGAATTTCAAAAAAAAATTACCTTTGCGACTAAAATAGAATTCTATGAAGCGCAGAGGTATTTTTTTATTGACCATTATTCTAATCAGTGTGCAGGTATACGGACAAAGCAGAACCCACACACATGATACTATTCCACAAAAGGATACCCTCACCTACTTTGAGGAACTGCTGGTAATAGACACCCTGGACACCGATGACAAATTCACCAAAGTAATCCTCTACGATGACTATACCTGGGCATATTTTGATCTGGGCAGGCCGGTGATAGATACATCGGAGTTCTTCGATTCATGGGAAGGAACAGGCGTACATTCCTTCAGGGATGTAAAACTCTCGGACCTTCCCGAAGAAGTGGACCTACTGCTGGCGGACTCCCTCAACGGATTCTGTGTGCCCTAACAACAG
>JAAZEZ010000035.1 GCA_012511975.1 Bacteroidales bacterium
CGATTCACAAGAAACTCGGCATCTATCTCAACCTTGCCGGAAAGGAAGACCGTAAGCCGCTGCCCAGGATCATTACCAAAGCATTCAGATTCCTCAGGGTAAAACCCGAAAAATAATCTATTGCAGAAATAGAAGGTCAGCTACCACAAATATCATAAAGAGTAGTGATGCAATGCCGTTTGATGTAAAGAAAGCGGCATTTAATCTTTTTAGATTTGTGGGAGAGATAATTGCGTGCTGATAAATCAGCAGCGCAAGAAATATGCACGCACCAATGACGAAAAGCCAGCTGCCCGAAATGAGCCTACCGAAAAGCGGTATCAAAAAAAATAAGAGAAGATGCCCTATCAGGGAAATGCGCATTGCTTTTACTCTACCGAACTTCTGAGGTATGGAATGAAGACCCTGCTGACGATCTATCTCTTCATCCGGGAGAGAATAGAGGATATCAAAACTTGAGGACCATAGGAAAACAGAGAGTGAAAGCACCAGAATTGCCGGTGTAAAATAGCCTGTCATAGCTACAAAAGCGGCAGAAGGAGCGATACCAAGCGCAATTCCTAACACATAATGACTAAGCCAGGTGAAACGTTTTGTATAGCTGTAACCAAGCAGAACCGCCAAAGCCGGAAATGCCAGGATAAAACAGAGCAGATTGATGCTCAAAGCAGTCAGAAGAAAGAGTACTATATTGATAATCACGAAGGTGAGAGCTTGCCGCGGTGTGATTTTGCCTGAAGGAATTTCCCTGAAAAGGGTTCTCGGATTACGGGCATCTATCTCCCTGTCGGCATAACGGTTAAATCCCATTGCGCTGTTACGCGCAAAAAACATACAGCCTACAATTTTTAAAAGCAACAGCCATCCGAAATCCACTCCGGGTTCCTTAAGGGCAAGCACAAAACCTATCAGCGCAAAAGGAAGCGCAAATAGGGTATGTGAAAATTTTACCAGCGAGAAATAATGAACAACCTTCTTGTAAAAACCGCACATGGTTATCTCAAAACAGCACCGAATTTTGTCTGGAAGGCCTTGTATAGTTTGTCCATAGCCTTTTCTACATCAGCATCGGTAAGAGTCTGATCGGGATGCTGAAGAGTGAAGCCCAATGCATACTGCTTCTTGTCGGAAGGAATCTTGTCACCACGATAAACATCAAAGAGGATCACCTGACGGAGCAGAGTTTTCTCTGTCTGGAAGGCACATTTGCGAAGTTCCGCAAATGTAACACTTTCGTCAAGGAGCAATGCAAGATCTCTGCGAACCTCGGGATATCGGGGAAGTTCCTTATATCTTACTTTATTGCGTTTGAGCAGTTCCATTATGCCATCCCATCTTAGTTCCGCTACGAACACGGGCTGTTTTATACCATAGTGTCTGGCCAAAGTCGGCTGAATTGGACCTAAAACCGCCACCTGCTTTCCCTGAAGCTTATATTCAAGGCCCTCACTGAAAAGATCCGAAGGAGCAGCATCGGTCTCAAGATCATAAATATTACAACCAAGTCTCTTAAGAAGCAATTCCAGATATCCTTTGAGTGCAAAATAGTGACCGCGTCCTGTCTCATTACGCCACGATTTGGCTCCCTGACCGGTAATTGCCATAGAAATACGCATCTCTTCCCTATAAGACTTGAGATTGGAAGCGGGATCCCCCTCACCCTCTTTTGGCACATAGGAATAGACATTGCCTATCTCAAAGATCTTTAAATCAGTGGTTTGACGATTGAGATTATATGCAACAACTTCAAGAGAATTAAGAATCAAAGTCTGTCGCATACAGTCGAGATCGTGACTCAGAGGATTGAGCAGCATCACCAGCTTTTCCGAAGGGTATGTTTTGAGTTTTGAATAATATTCACTCTTTGTAAGGGAGTTGTTCATTGTCTCCACAAAGCCGTTGTTGGCCAGAAACTCCGAAATACGTGAGCGTATCGCTTCAGGGTCGGGACTGGGAGTCCTGTTGATGCCCACCTTCATATTGAGGGGAAGCTCGACATTGTTGTAGCCGTAGATGCGAAGTATCTCTTCCACTACATCACATTCGCGGGTAACATCCACTCTATAAGAGGGAACGTCCACCAGACAACCGGTTTCGCTCTCATTTCTGATATAGAAATCGAGTGACACCAGAATATCTTTGATGGTCTGACTATCTATTCTCTTTCCGATAAATGATTCGATCCGTGCATAATCGAGTTCAACCTGTACTTCACTGAATTTCTTTGGATAGGATTCCTGAATTTCTCCCACAATGTGTCCTCCGGCAACCTCTGTAATGAGCATTGCGGCACGTTTTGCAGCATACATCGTATTGAGAGGGTCAACTCCACGCTCATATCTGAATGAAGCGTCAGTCTTGAGACCGTGCCTCTTTGAGGTCTTGCGAATAGTTGTCGGATTGAAACAGGCACTCTCAAGGAATATATCGGTGGTGGATTCAGTTACTCCTGAATCTTCTCCGCCGAATACTCCGGCGATACACATTGGATCCTTTGCATTGCAGATAACTAGGTCTTCGGAAGAGAGGGTTCTCTCCACTCCGTCCAAAGTAACAAATTTGCAATTAGGTGTGCTTCTACGCACCACCACTTCCCGTCCTACTATTTTTGCTGCATCAAACACATGCAACGGGTGTCCATTCTCATTGAGGAGAAAATTGGTAATATCCACAATATTATTGATAGGGCGCTGGCCTATCATCATAAGACGCTCTTTGAGCCAATCGGGAGATGGACCTACCTTAACGCCGCTGATAGTGATACCGATATAACGGGGAGCCAGATCCGGTGCCTCAACCCTGATAGGAATAGCCTCCCCCTCTCCTTTACTGAAACCTTCTACAGATGGAAGTGCAAACTCCACAGGTATGTTTCTCAGTTTGCAGTATGCGTAGAGATCGCGTGCTACTCCAATGTGGGATGCACCGTCAATACGGTTGGGTGTAAGGCCTATTTCGAATATTGTATCTGTCTTAAGCCTGAGATAATCCCTGGCAGCAGTACCTACGACAGCTTCTGGCTCCAGCACCATTATACCGTCATGGTCAGTGCCGATACCGAGTTCATCTTCAGCGCAGATCATTCCATAGCTCTCCACTCCACGTATTTTGGATTTTTTGATTTTGAAGCCGCTGCCATCTTCATTGGGGAGCGTTGTGCCGACAGTTGCAAGGAGAACCTTCTGTCCTGCTGTAACATTGGGGGCGCCGCAAACTACCTGCAGGAGATCCGGAGCACCCGTATTAACCTTAGTCACATGGAGATGGTCAGAATCGGGATGGTCAAAACATTCAACCACCTCGGCAACTACAACTCCTGCGAGTCCGCCGGGAATTTGCTCCACATGCTTCATCTGCTCCACTTCAAGACCTGTTGAGGTCAATATCTTTTCAACTTCTGCCGGCGGAAGATCAAATTTGAGATAATCTTTAAGCCAATTGTAGGAAACTGTCATATATCGTCTGTTTTTTCTATTTAAAAAGGGATTCTACAAACTCTTTCTTATCGAAGAGTTTGAGGTCTTCAATCTTCTCTCCCACCCCTATAAATTTGATGGGAAGATGGAACTGATCGCTGATGCCTATCACCACACCACCTTTTGCCGTACCGTCAAGTTTGGTTACTGCAAGTGCGGTCACTTCCGTCGCCTTTACAAATTCTCTAGCCTGGATAAATCCATTTTGTCCTGTAGATCCGTCAATTATCAGCAGCACTTCATGAGGTGCTTCCGGTACGACCTTACCCATCACATTGCGGATTTTAGTGAGTTCATTCATCAGGTTGATTTTGTTGTGCAGACGGCCTGCTGTATCGATAATAACCACGTCTGCCTCTTTGGCCACGGCAGATTTAACCGTATCAAAAGCCACGGAGGCTGGATCCGCACCCATTTCCTGCTTGACTATATCAACTCCGGCGCGTTCGCTCCAGATCACAAGCTGGTCCACTGCGGCTGCTCTGAAGGTATCTGCAGCGCCGAGAATAACCTTCTTACCATCGTTTTTAAGTTGAGCTGCAAGCTTGCCTATAGTAGTGGTCTTACCAACTCCGTTGACTCCAACCACCATTATCACATAGGGTTTCTTGGAAAAGTCAAAGGGCTCTACCTGAGATCCTGAGGCAACATCAAGCAGCGCCTCAATCTCTTCACAGAGAATCTGGTTGAGTTCGGATGTATTCAAATATTTATCCCTGGCCACTCTGGCCTCAAGACGCTCAATAATTTTCTGGGTAGTCTCTACACCAACATCGGATGTGATCAGTGCCTCCTCTATGGAGTCCAGTACATCGTCATCAACTATGCTTTTGCCAGCTATGGCATAGGTAATTTTATTGAAAATGGAGGTTTTGGTCTTCTTCAGACCCTCTTCAAGAGCTACATCTCTCTGTTCAGCTTCCTCTGCGGTAGCTTTTTTCTTGCCAAATATTCCAAAAATTGCCATTTCTTGTTTCTAATTGTGAACCTGTAAAGGTAAGAATTTATTCTACACTATTTCCCTTAGGGAGAAAAAAGATCATTCAGGCATTAGTGCATTTACAATTTCCTCCAGTTCCGAAACCTTCATTGAACAGCGTATACAGAGAAAGCCGGCTTTTGGAAAATAGGTATGAATCGCCAGACCACGCACTATCTCCTCCTCTACCAGGGCAAAAGCATCCGCTTTGATCTCTTCAGCTTCAGTTTCTGAGGCCGACTCCTGTTGTGGCCCCTTTGCATAGCCGTCTGCCTCGAGGGCTCCGGTAATATAACCAATCACTTTTGAAATAATCTCCTCCGACTCATCCTTTAAATCGGTAATGATAATCTCCTCGATATTCATTGCCTTAAAAGCCTTTCTGGTCTTACGGTCAATTCCCATCAGAGGCATCATCATTTTGAAAAGGGAACCATCCATTTTTACCGACTCGATATTTAACTTAGAGCTCACACGCGCCAAAGTCGTATCTACATTCCCCTTATTGGCTCCGATGGCACTAAAGGAGAACATTGTCAGCAGCAGCAATAACACTATCTTTTTCATAAACCTGTATATTTTCTTAACAGACGATGTTTAAAAGCATTATGAGGAGGATATTTAAGTTTAAGCTCCTTTCGAGGGTGCGTGACGAGGATACTCTTGTGGTGGGAGAAGGTTTCGAAACACTTATCTCCATGATAGGCTCCCATACCGCTCTGGCCCACTCCTCCAAAAGGCATGGAAGGATCGGTCAAATGCATGATTGTATCATTGATGCATCCTCCGCCGAAATGGCACTCTCGCATCATCGTCTTTGCGTACCTTTTGCCAAAGAAATAGAATGCCAGAGGCTTCTCTAAACTCTTTATTTTGCGCACAAGGGCAAATATATCGTCAAAGGGCAGCACGGGCAGCACAGGACCGAATATCTCCTCCCTCATCACGGGACTCTCCTCAGTAACCATGTCTATAATTGTAGGTTCCATCATACGATCCTTCGCCTTTCCACCCCAAAGAATTCTGGCTCCCTCCAAGGATCTCTGCAAACGCTCCACAGCCTTTGCATTCACCACATATGTAAAATCTTCGCGCAGAGTATACTCTCCTCCATGCTTGTTGTAATAAAACTCCTTGATATAGCCAATCATCTTAGATACGAGTGCATCCTTGACACTCCTCTCCACATAAACGTGGTCAGGCGCTACACAGGTCTGTCCGGCATTTAAATACTTGCCCCACACAATCCTGCGTGCTGCAGCATCAATATCGGCATCTTTATCCACTATACAAGGTGACTTACCTCCTAGTTCGAGGGTCATAGGAGTAAGACGACCATCCTGGGCCTGCCGCAACTGCAGTTCTCGGGCAACCGCAGGGGATCCGGTATAGAAGATATAATCAAATTTACATCCGAAAAGCGCCTCCCTCTCAGCAGTAGAATCCCAGGTAACATAGATGTACTCTCTGGGAAAGTTCTGCATCAATACTTGATAGAGCAACCCCGACAGAGAGGGAGTATTGGTAGAGAGTTTCAGCACTACGGTATTACCCGCAGCCATAGCGGCAGCAAGGGGGACAATGGAGAGGTTGAAGGGATAGTTCCATGGAGCTACCACCAGACTAACCCCGTAAGGCTCCGGCACTATGTAGCCTTTGGAAGGACGGTTGATAACAGAGGTTTTAACCTTCTGTGGCTTCATCAGTTTTTTGAGGTGCCTGATGAGATGGTTCAGCTCGGTAAGTGCATAACCGATCTCGGTTGAGATTACATCAAATGAGGATTTATTGTAATCTTTAAGAAATTCATCGAGAATATCCGGCTCATATTTGCGGATGATGCTCCTAAGTCTTTTGAGCTGGTTGATGCGGAAATCATAGCCCAAAGTGGCACCCGTATTGAAATAATTGCGTTGAAAATCTATAATCTTATTCATTGTGCAAATTTAATCATTTTTGAAGAAAGGGGGTGCGTTTAAGACAAAAGGGGCACTTATAATTGAGCCGGATGACTTGACAACTCTTGTCGTCAAATCATCCGGCCACAAATAAAGTATCGATCTGAGACGTACTTAACGTCCCATCATCTATTATTCATATTCTGCGAGAACTTCCTTTACCATAGAGGGCGAAAGACGGCCATAAACCTTCTCTCCAACCATAACTACGGGTGCAAGTCCACAAGCTCCTACGCAACGAAGGCAATCCAGTGAGAATTTTCCGTCGGGAGTCACTCCACCAACCTCTATTCCCAGCTGTTTTTTAAATTCATCCAGCACATCTTCAGCTCCGCGCACATAGCATGCAGTTCCCAAACAGAGCGAAATAGGGTATTTGCCCTTAGGGGTCATTGTAAAGAATGAATAGAAGCTCACAACACCATAAACCCTGGTTACGGGAATCCCGAGATTGTGGGCTACAGCCCTCTGAACTTCTTCAGGGAGGTATCCGAACACGCTCTGTGTCCTATGCAGAATAGTAATCAACTCACCCGGATCATTGTTAAATGAGTCGCATATATCTTTAATCTGCCTGAGTTGGCTATCCTTTAATTCTATTTTCATATCCTATATTTTATGGTGTTTGTCAAAATAGTGTGTATGGAGCAGATGATGTGCAAGTTCACTCATCGGCTGGCCTAGGAATTCCTCATAGAGTTTTACAATGTAAGGATTCTCGTGAGACTTACGCAAAGGTTTGTTGGCATCCTCACGATAGAGGGATTGTGCTCTTGCCTTTAGCAAGGATGAGTCACCCTTGTGATAGGGCTGTCCGGCTCCACCGATACAGCCTCCGGGACAAGCCATCACCTCAACTGCGTGGAAATTAAGTTCGCCTTTACGGATACCGTCCATCACCTTACGGGCATTGCCCAACTGGTGTGCGATACAAACATTGACTGTAGTGCCGTTGAAATCTACACTTGCAGTACGTATGCCTTCAAATCCGCGGAGCTCCTTAAAATCGAGACGCTCCAGAGTCTTGCCTGTAAACACCTCATAAGCAGTACGTACGGCAGCCTCCATTACACCTCCGGTAGCTCCGAAGATCACGCCTGCTCCTGTGGATTCGCCCAGAGGTTGATCAAAGTCCTCGTCAGGCAGCGAAACAAAGTCGATATTTGCCATCTTTATCATAGAAGCAAGTTCAACTGTAGAGATGGAGATATCCACATCAGGATTGCCGTCCTTTGAAAATTCCTTCCTGGTACACTCATATTTCTTAGCAATACAAGGCATCACTGATACGACTACAAGGTCTTCTCTCTTGACACCCATCTTGTTAGCTAAATAATTCTTAGCTACCGCTCCAAACATCTGCTGAGGAGATTTGGCAGTAGAGGGTTGATCCAGCATATCAGGATAATTCTGCTCGAAGAAATTGATCCAGGCAGGACAGCAGGAGGTAAGTAACGGCAGTTTAACCGAAGTGTCACCATTTAAGAAGGCTCCTATACGTCCGAGAAGCTCTGTTCCCTCCTCCATGATGGTGAGGTCAGCAGCAAAGTCGGTATCAAATACCTTGTCAAACCCAAGTCTGCGCAGGGCAGCTGCCATCTTGCCGGTAACACTTGTCCCGGGAGTAAGCCCGAATTCCTCGCCCAATGCAGCACGAACTGCGGGAGCTGCCTGCACCACAACGGTCTTTGTAGGATCTGCAAGTGCCTTGAACACTCTGCCGGTATCATCGGTCCTGGTTAGAGCTCCTGTGGGGCAAACTGCAACACACTGGCCGCAGAACACACAGGGTGAATCAGAAAGATTCTGCTCAAAAGCAGGAGCCACAATCGATGTAAAGCCGCGGTTAATTGCTCCAAGAGCACCTACGCTCTGTACATCATTACACATGGACTCACAACGGCGACAGAGGATACACTTATCCATGTCTCTCTTCAACGAATATGAGTAATCCTTGCGATAGGTAGAGACTGCAGCATTGTCAACCTTACGAATCTCTCTAATACCGAGAGTCGCCGCAAGATCCTGCAGCTCACATTTGCCGTTTGATGGGCATACAAGACAGTCTTGAGGGTGATCCGAGAGAATGAGCTCCATCACGGTTTTGCGTGCATTCAGCACTCTGGGAGTGTTGGTCTTCACCACCATTCCTTCGGTACAGTCAGTAGAACAGGAAGGAGCCAGATTGCGGCGTCCTTCGACTTCCACTACGCAAATGCGGCAAGCACCGGGGCGGTTTTCTACGCCCAGATTCTCCAGATTCATATAGCACAATGCAGGTATATTGATACCCACCTGACGTGCTGCCTGCCAAACGGTCGTTCCTTTAGTAACCTCAACAGGCTTATTATCTATAGTAAGTTTTATTTTATTATCCATAATTATCAGCGTATTTGAATTGCACCGAACTTACATTTTTCATAACAGGCACCGCACTTGATGCATTTCGACTGGTCGATAACATGAGGTACCTTCTTGTCGCCGATGATGGCGTTGGTGGGACAACTGCGAGAGCAAAGAGTACATCCGATACACTTCGCAGGATCGATAACATAACTCTTAAGAGCTTTACACTGTCCGGACGGACACTTCTTGTCTACCACGTGGGCAATGTATTCATCCCTGAAGTAATTCATTGTGGAAAGAACCGGGTTGGGAGATGTCTGTCCAAGGCCGCAAAGAGCGGTATCTTTGATTACCTTGCCAAGATTCTCGAGATACTCTAAATCCTCCATCGTGCCTTTACCCTGACAGATTTTTTCCAGAGTCTCGTGCATACGTTTGTTGCCTACACGACATGGTGAACATTTGCCACATGACTCTTCAACTGTAAACTCAAGGTAGAACTTAGCCACCGATACCATACAGTCGTCCTCATCCATCACAATCATACCTCCGGATCCCATCATCGAACCGGCTGCAGTGAGATGTTCATAGTCGATGGGGGTATCGAGATGCTTCTCGGTAA
Source organism: Bacteroidales bacterium (assembly GCA_012511975.1). Classification (GTDB taxonomy): domain Bacteria; phylum Bacteroidota; class Bacteroidia; order Bacteroidales; family UBA932; genus Cacconaster. Next base: position 9,382 of record JAAZEZ010000035.1, read on the forward strand.
GACATCCGCCGGAAGGACCTCCGGTCTGAACAGCCTTAAAGCGCTTACCATCCTTGATACCACCTCCGATCTCAAAGATTACCTCACGAAGGGTAGTACCCATAGGAACCTCGATAAGACCTACGTTGTTGATCTTTCCTGCGAGTGCAAACACCTTGGTGCCTTTGGACTTCTCAGAGCCGATGGAATTAAACCACTCCCATCCCTTGAGGATGATAGGGGGAATATTGGCAAAAGTCTCAACATTGTTTACGTTGGTCGGCTTGCCCAAATATCCGGACTGTGCAGGGAAAGGCGGCTTGATAGTAGGTTCTCCGCGGAATCCCTCCATAGAATGGATCAATGCGGTCTCCTCTCCGCAGACAAATGCTCCGGCGCCGAGACGCAGTTCGATATCAAAATCAAATCCGCTACCCAGGATATCCTTGCCAAGAAGGCCGTATTCCCGTGCCTGACGGATAGCAATTTCCAAACGACGGATTGCAAGAGGATACTCAGCCCTGATATAAACCAAGCCCTTGGTAGCTCCGATACAGTAGCCGCAGATGGCCATCGCCTCAATTATAGAGTTGGGGTCACCCTCGAGGATGGAACGGTCCATAAATGCTCCCGGGTCACCCTCGTCAGCATTACAAACCACATACTTCTGGTCAGCTTTATTGCCGGCAGCAATCTCCCATTTAAGACCTGTAGGAAAACCTGCGCCTCCTCTACCTCTCAAACCTGATTTTTTAATGAGTTCGATGGTCTCCTTGGGATCTGATGCGAGCACCTGACCAAGAGCTGCGTAACCATCTCTTACGATATACTCGTCAATGTTTTCAGGATCGATAAATCCGCAGTTACGCAGTGCTATTCTAACCTGTTTCTGATAGAACTCCATATGTTTGGAGTCACTTACATGTTCCAGTGTCTCAGGATCCTCGTAGAGAAGACGTCCCACTTTTCTACCTTTTAGAACGTGTTCTTTAACAATCTCCTCAGCGTCTTCAGGTGTAACCTGAGTATAGAATGTATTGTCGGGAATCACTTTGACGATGGGTCCCTTCTCGCAGAAGCCGAAACAGCCGGTGGTAACCACCTTAACCTCCTCTGCAAGCCCGTTGAGCTGCAAATGATGGTTGAGCTGTTCAACTAAACGAGCACTCTCGGATGCACGGCAACCTGTGCCGCCGCATACCAGTAAATGCATTTTGATCTGTACCATACGACTAAAGCTTTTCCTGGATTGTCTGGTAATTAACCGGAATGATACCGTCTAAAAGTTCTCCTTTGACAATATACTTGTCAACGATTTCCAGTGCTCTGGCTGAATCAACATGACTGAAAACTACGGGATCTTTGCCCGGGACAGCAACTTCGATGGTAGGCTCAGCATAGCAGTAGCCCATACAGCCGCCTTGAGTAACAACAACGGGGAGAGAATCCTCTTCTACCTTACGTATAAGCGTATTCATCACCTCGCGTGCACCGGCGGCAATACCGCAAGTTGCCATTGCGACCCTCACTCTGACCATCTCCTCCGCTTTGTCACTTTTCTCGCGGATTGAAATGTCCGACTTGAGGCTCTGCTTCATTTTGCGCAAATCATCAAGCGATTTAATTTTGTTCATA
>JAAZEZ010000001.1 GCA_012511975.1 Bacteroidales bacterium
CCATATCTGCAAAGTTATAAATTTTTATCTGAAAAAAATTATCATTATATTTGTATGATAAAACATTATTATTTACTAAAGAATTATTTTAACAAAAACCATTTTTATATTTATGAGAAAAAACATCATCAATCTTATGCTCATAGCTTTCGTATCCGTAGCTATGGCTCCCTGCGGCAATCCTTCCAAAATGATTGAAGCCGCTGACCAGATCAAAATCAATTGCAACCCCGAGGTTCTCGAAGTGATTGCAGGCAACATTGACGCTGTTGTTGACGTTACATTCCCTGCCGAATACTTCCATCCGAAGGCAATTCTTGAGGTGATTCCCGTATTGGTTTACAGTGGCGGACAGGTTGAGGGTAAGCCTTTTGTATATCAGGGCGAGAAGATTACCGATAATTATAAACTCGTAACCGAGGATGGTGCGACCATAAGCGAACGCATTCATTTTGAATATGTTCCCGGCATGGAAAAATCACAGCTCGTAGCTCGCGCAAAAGTTTTCTTCAAAGGCAAAGAATTCCCCTTCCCCGCTGACATCAAGATTGCTGACGGTGCCAACACCACCTATATGCTCGTAGAAACTGACGGTGCATACGAGATGATGAAGGACAACTATCAGGAAGTAATTCCCGAGACTGAAGAGGCACAGATTCTCTATCTTGTAAATAGCGCAACCGTACGCCCTTCACAGCTCAGAAGTGACGACATCAAGAACTTTGAGCAAGCTCTCAAAGATCTTGAGCAGGACGGGCGCAGAGAGGTTTTGGGCACTAAAATTGTTGCCTACGCTTCTCCTGAAGGCACTGTAGACTTCAACAACAAACTCTCTGCAAATCGTGAAAAGAGCGCAGAAAAAGCATTCAATAGATTTGCCAAGAAACTCGAAACAGGCGAAGTAAGCACCAAGAGTCTTGGTGAGGACTGGGAAGGATTCCAGGAACTTGTAAAGAACTCCAACATTGAGGACAAAGAGCTTATCCTCCGTGTTCTTTCAATGTACAGTGACTCTAACGTACGCGAAAGAGAGATCAGAAATATGTCTCAGGTATATAAGACTCTTGCAGAGACTGTTCTTCCCGAACTTCGCCGTGCAAGATTCATCACCGACATTGAGTACACCAACTATACTGCTGACGAGCTCAAAGAGCTTGTAGAGACCAACATTGATGCTCTCGATGAAGAAGCTCTACTCCGCGTAGCTACCCTGACAAGAGATAATGACGCAAAAATTGATATCTACAACAAGGCTATTAAAGAATTTGACAGCGACCGCGCGAAATACAACGCAGCTTGCGTCAACCTCAACCTTGGAAATAATAGCGCAGCTAAATCTCTTCTCGGAAAGATGAACAACAAGAACTGCTACTATAAGAATGCAATGGGCGTTATCGCTATGCGCGAAGGCGACTATGCAGAGGCAATGAAATGGTTCACAGAGACACACCGTCCTCAGGGCAAGATCAATGCAGCAGTTATTGATATTCTCGAAGGCAGATACAAAGAGGCTCTCAACAAACTTGAGGGTACAGGCGACCACAATGAGCCCCTTGCTCACATCCTCAACGGACAGCCTGAAAAGGCAGTCGTAACTTGCAAATGTCCTCATGCTTCTTACCTCAAGGCTGTTATTGCAGCACGTAAGGGCGACGCTGAGACCTGCAAGAAAGAGCTTGAAAATGCAGCTAAGAGAGAAGACTACGCCAAGAGAATGGTAAACGATATCGAGTTTGCAAAGATTCTCAGATAGTTAGAGTACATTCCAAACTAAAAAACGGGTGGCTACGGCCGCCCGTTTTTTGTTTGGAGGTGCGGGGTGCGGGTTGCGGGGTGCGCGGCCAAATAGATAATTATCCGCAGCATGTTGAGGATAAATAGTAAATTATCCGCAGTATGTTGAGGATAATTAAAGTTTTATCACTACCTTTGTGGTGGATTTCTAAAAAACCATAATATGAACGACACGCTTATACGATTAAACCGACACTGGAATTTAGGTAAATATAATGGCTTACATGACCGCGAGCTATTGTCCGGACTGATAAAAAAATTGGTTCTTCCACATATTCACGTGCTCACCGGAATACGTCGCAGCGGAAAGTCATCACTATTTCAGTTGATTATAAACCATCTGATGGATGAAGGAGTCAATCCGCGCGAAATATTGACTCTCAACATGGACGAGCCGATCTTTACGCCTGTTTGGAGTAATCCTGCAGAAATATATGGTCTTATAGAGCAAGCCGAGGTACTTACCGGCACAAAAGTGACCTATTTGTTTTTAGACGAGGTACAGCAGGTTAGCAATTGGGAGCTATTTGTAAAGGGCGCTTACGATACTAAGCGCTTCAAAAAAATATATGTTACCGGCTCTACTTCCGATTTGTTGCAACAACAGTTTGCCACATTGCTATCCGGTCGGTATGTTTCCGATGTAGTGCGTCCCCTCTCGCTAAAAGAAATCTTTTTCATAAATGGAATAACCGACTTACTTACAGTAAACGCACAAAAGAGCGAAGTGCTGAGTCTTCTCAACAAATATCTCATTTTTGGCGGATTCCCGGAAATAGCCAACAGAGAACTTCCCGATGATTTAAAGATCGAGCTGCTGCAAAGCTATTACGACTCAATTGTACTGAAAGATTGTATAGCTTATAACGGCGTACGCGATACAGGAGCATTTTACAGAACCATGCATTACCTGCTTACCAACACAGCAACTCGCTACCGATACAGTACTCTCAGTAAGGCACTCGGCAACAGCGAAAACACTATAAAAAAATATATTGAATATGCTGAACAAGCTTATGTGTTAAATGAGATAAGCAACTTTTCATTTTCCGCAAAAGAAAATGCGCGTCCGGAACGGAAAACATATAGTGCTGACAACGGACTGATTTCTGCCGTTGGGGTAAGCTTTTCGCCAAATTCGGAAAAATTGCTCGAAAACGTTGTATATAACCAACTCATACATGCTAAATACGAAGATGTTGCCTTCGTTCGCACATCAGAAGAGTGCGATTTCATTGCTCGCCGGGATGGAATATGGAATGCATTTCAGGTTTGTTACGATTTAGATAGTACAAACCGTGAACGTGAATTATCCGGCTTTGAAGTAATTGACCCACAACTAAAAGTCTCTTCAAAAACCATTATAACCTACAATCAGAAAGATCGAATAGATGACATAGAGGTTGTTCCTCTCTATGAATGGATCTTCAAGGTATAGGCCGTTGGTTGTTAGCCGTTAGCTGTTGACTTATAAAATGCTATGGATAACGGGCATTAGTGCTAAAAATGTGGAAAATTTCACATTTTTGGTACCAAAAATGTGATTTTTACCACACCCTGCACCCCGTAACCTACAACACGCAACCTGCAACTCGTAACCCGCACCACTTATCCAAATATCATTATCACCAAAATAGTTACCGGAGCGACAAAACGGATGATAAAGAATGTGGTCTCCGTAAACCATTTAGGAAATTTGATAGTACCGCTATTGGTGAGTTCATCCATCACATTGGCCTTGCCCAGCCTCCAACCCACAAAGATTACAACCAGAAGGCCGCACGTAGTCAGGAAAAAGTCGGAAGAAAGGGTGTCAAAGAGATCAAAGAAAGTCTTCCCAAATATCTTGACATCTGAAAGCACTCCCATAGAGAGAGAAGCGAGACATCCTGTTACAAGGAAAATTGAAGAACCGATGATCACGGCCGTAGTACGCTTCATATTGAACTCCTCTTTGAGATATGCCACAACCACCTCAAGCAAAGAAATGGAGGAGGTCAGGGCCGCGATAATAAGTACAAAGAAAAAGATAATGGCGAGAATGCCTCCCAGCGGCATTTGAGCAAAAATTTTCGGCAATGTAATGAATACCAGACCTGGGCCCTCTCCCGGGCTTATTCCGAATGCAAACACCGCCGGCATGATGGCACAGCCTGCAATGATGGCAAAAGTGGTGTCGGCAATTGCCGTATACGCGGATAATTTGACTATATTTTTGCTTTTTTTCACATAAGAAGCATAGGTCATTATAGTGCCGCAACCTATGGAAAGCGAGAAAAATGCCTGTCCCAGCGCAGCAAGCAGGGTATTAAAAGTCACTTTGGAAAAATCGGGCTTGAAAAGATAATTGATTCCCTCTTTTGATCCCTCAAGAGTAACCGAACGTATTGCAATGATGATAATCATAACAAAAAGCATCGGCATCATCATTTTGGTATATTTCTCTATACCCTTTTCTATCCCGGCAATCACCACAAGAGCTGTCAAAAGCAGAAACACCACATGCCAAATAAGAGGCTTTATAGGAGATGAAACAAAATCACTGAACATAGTGTCAAGATTGCCTCCGGCTTCTCGGGTAAAATCAAACGTAATAGCTTTGACCAGATACTCTATCGACCATCCTCCCACAACGCTGTAAAACGACAGGATGCAGAGAGATGAAAGTACCGCAAAAATACCCACAATCCCCCATTTGGAACCGGGTGCGAGCACCTTGAAGGCACCAAAAACATTTCTCTGGCTTCTGCGTCCGATAATAAATTCGGAATACATTATCGGAAGACAGAGGATGAAAACGAAACCAATGTAAATAAAGATGAAAGCTGCGCCGCCATTTTCTCCAACGTGATATGGAAACCTCCAGAGATTGCCCAGCCCGATGGCGGAACCGGCCAACGCAACAAGTACTCCGAATGAACTAGTAAACGAGTCGCGTCCGGAAGCACTTGGTGACTGTGATTTTTTAGCACTCATATATCAAAAATTCGTAGTTTAAACCTGATTTTTCATCCATAGCAATGCCGCTGCGAGTGACAATATACCATTTTTCCGGATCAAGATCCGGGAAAAAGATGTCAGCTTCGGGTACCGATGTATAGACCCAGGTCAGATAGATCCTTGAAGCCTTCTCCATCGCCTGGCGATAAATATTGCCTCCGCCAATCACAAATATCTCGTTCTGTCCCGTCTCAAGAGCAATAGTCTGCGCAAGATCAAGCGCACTTTCCAAAGAGCGCACATAATGGACCCGGAAAGTCGGTGAGGACTGTGAAACCCGTAAGGCCTCTGATGCCTGCGAATCCTCCGGAGCCTGTGGAGCTTCAAAAGTCCCGAGATCTCGCTGATTATCCGCTGAAAGCGTCCGGCTGATTACGATATTATCCCTTCCAGGAAGAGGCTTGCTACCGAGGGACTCCCAGGTCTTGCGCCCCATTATGACACATTTACCGAAGGTAACCCGCTTAAAATACTTCAGATCATCGGAAATATGCCAGGGCATGGTGTTACCTTTGCCAATGGCACCATCCGTTGCAACAGCGGCAATAAGGGATATGATGGGCACTGCACTCATACGGCGATGGGGGCTTTTATACCCGGGTAAGGATCGTATCCTTCAAGAGTGAAGTCCTCATACTCAAAGCTGAAGAGATCCTTCTTGTCGGGGTTAATGATCATTCGGGGGAGCGGGCGCGGCTCGCGGGAGAGCTGGAGAGCTACCTGCTCAAAATGATTGCGGTAGATATGGGCATCGCCAAAGGTGTGGATAAATTCACCCGGGCTATAGCCGCATACCTGAGCTAACATCATGGTCAAAAGTGAATAAGAAGCAATATTGAATGGAACCCCAAGGAATACATCTGCACTGCGTTGATAGAGTTGACATGAGAGTTTGCCTTCCGCTACATAGAACTGAAATAGTGCATGACACGGCGGAAGAGCCATTTTTTTTACCTCTGCTACATTCCAAGCCGACACAATATGACGACGCGAGTCGGGATTGTTTTTAAGAGATTCGACAAGTGCAGCCAGCTGATCGATAGTCTCTCCGTCAGGAGTGGGCCAGCTGCGCCATTGGTGACCGTAGATGGGTCCCAGATTACCGTTGTCATCAGCCCATTCGTCCCATATGGTCACTCCGTGTTCGTTAAGATAGCGGATGTTTGTATCTCCTGCTATAAACCACAGCAGTTCGTAGATAATCGATCTGAGATGAAGTTTTTTGGTGGTAAGCACCGGAAAGCCCTGGTTGAGGTCAAAACGCATTTGATAACCGAAAACACTCCTGGTGCCGGTACCGGTGCGATCGCTCTTGTCGGTACCGTTGTGCATTATATGGTTGAGCAGGTCAAGATACTGTTTCATTGTGCAAATATATGCAATTTTCGCTGCAATCGCAGCAAAATCGGAAGGTGGTCACTCACTCCTCCGTTGTATCGCGGTCCGATGTATGTGCGCCTGGGCTTTTGCCCAAGAAACTCTCTATCTTCCTCAAGTAAAAAGGCAGGAGCAAAGATGCGCATCATAGTACCGTCATTCCAGCGCATCAACATTCCGGAAAGATTTTCCGAAAGGAAAAATTGATCTATAAGCTCCCACACACCCTTATATTTGATAGAACCCAACCCCTTGGCCGCCAAATCGGCAGCCGGAACGTAGAACTCCATTTCTTTCGAAAAATCGACCAGAATCTGTGAATCCGGAGTGTCGTTAAAATCGCCCATTATTAAAATTTCCGCCTCAGGCGAAATGATTCTCACCGAATCCACCGCCTCCCGCAAGGCATTTGCAGCAGTCATTCTGCGCGAAGAAAGCTTCGAATCGTCGCTCAACCTTGAGGGCCAATGGTTGACAAAGATATGGAGCGTATCCATACTCCCCTCTCCTTGAAGCGGAATGCCACAGACATACAAAATATCGCGGGTCGTAGAGCTGTCGGGGAGAGAAACAGTCACAGCTCTTGAGTTCAATACTTTAAACCGCTCCTTACGATAAAGCAGCGCTACATCTATACCTCGCACATCCGGCGAATCATAGTGCACCATATCGTATTCCAAACGCACAAGATGTGTCTGCTTAACCAGCTGGCGAAGCACCATCCTATTTTCCACCTCACATAATCCTATCAAATCCGGCCATCCCCCAAGCTCCTCCGCCGAAGAGGCTATTACCTTGGCAATTGCGTTGCGCTTGCGCAAAAAACGCTTCCATGACCATCTGTAGCGACCCCCATAGATAAAATCCTCATCATTTGTTTTTTCATCGTCAAAGGGGTCGAAATAGTTTTCGACATTCCAAAACATCACTCTGATTTCCTCTTCCTGGAGCGGCTCCTGAAACGGAACTGCAAAAATGAGCAGAATGCTCAAAAACAACCCTCTCATCACATACCTCCTTGTTTGAGCGCCAAGATAAACAAATAATTACTACTTTTGTGGTTTGGATTAATAATACTTAAATTTTATTCATGGGATTTAAATGCGGAATAGTGGGACTTCCAAATGTTGGAAAGTCAACTCTTTTCAACTGCATCAGCTCCTCAAGAGCACAGGCAGCCAATTTCCCTTTTTGCACGATAGAACCCAACATAGGTTTTACCACCGTTCCTGACGAGAGATTGACAGTCCTCGCAAATATATCAAAACCACCGCGAGTTGTGCCTGCCACGGTGGAAATAGTAGATATTGCCGGACTAGTAAAGGGAGCCAGCAAAGGCGAAGGCCTCGGCAATCAATTTCTGGCCAATATCCGCCAAACAGATGCGATTCTGCATGTACTCCGTTGTTTTGACGATCCCAATGTGGTTCATATGGACGGCACCGTCAATCCGGTAAGAGATAAGGAAATTGTAGATATAGAGCTTCAAATTAAGGATTTGGACACGATCAACAATCGCATTGCAAAGGTAGAGAAACAAGCTCAATCCGGTGGTGACAAACACGCAAAAAGGGTGCTGGACCTATTGCAAAGATACAAAGAGGTGCTTGAGATGGGGCGCAACGCCCGTGAGTTGGTGATTGAGAATGCTGAGGATGCAAAGATAGCAAAGGAATTCTACCTTCTTACCTGCAAACCAGTAATGTATGTCTGCAATGTGGACGAAGCTTCCGCTGCAACCGGCAACGCATATGTAGAGATGGTACGTGACGCTATCAAAGACGAAGATGCCGAAATACTGGTGATTGCTGCCAAAATTGAATCCGAAATTGCCGAGCTTGACAGTTTTGAGGAGAGAGAGATGTTTCTACATGAGATTGGTCTTGAGACCTCCGGAGTAGTGCGTCTTATACAGTCGGCCTATTCACTACTCAATTTGCACACTTTTTTCACAGTAGGAGGCCCTGAATTAAAGGCCTGGACCATCAAAAAGGGAGATAAGGCTCCCAAAGCCGCAGGAGTTATCCATACCGACTTTGAAAAAGGGTTCATTCGTGCCGAAGTGATCAAATATGACGACTATGTGACTCTTGGATCAGAGGCTGCCTGCCGCGCTGCCGGAAAAATTAACAGTGAGGGCAAAGAGTATGTGGTGCAGGACGGCGACATAGTCCACTTCCTTTTCAATGTTTAATGATAGTAATTAATGATAAAATGAGAAAAAATTTATTCTTATTGACTCTTGCGACATTTGTCGCAGTGACATTTGCCACTTCCTGCAAAGAGGAAAGTGCTGTGGAGCCCTCATGGTACACCAATCAACCCTATTTCCTTGAGAAACACACATTGTACGCCGAATTGCCTGTGGACACATCCAATATCGTGTTGGTCGGTGACGACTTTATCGACAGAGGTATGTGGAGTGATTTCTTCGGATCGGACAAAGTTCTTGGCAGGGGTATTACATACGACGGTACCGAGCATCTTTGCTATAGAATCGGTGGTGTTGCCAAAGCTAAGCCTAAAAAACTATTTCTGAGCGCAGGGGCGAGAGATATTATGCATGGAGATGACAACGCAGTGATCCTGGAACGCGTTGCTGAGATTTGCAATATCGTGAAGAAATCCTCCCCTGAAAGCGAAATTTATTATATCGGAGTCACTCCTCTCGGAGAAATGACAGTTGAACAAGTAGCGCAAACCGCTGAGCTCAACACCTCTTTGGCTCAATCTGCCGAAAAGAATGGCTATACCTTTATCGATATGTCAAGCGTGCTTACCGATGAGAGTGGAGCTATCAATCCCGCTTACAGCTGGAATGGAATGTTACTCAACGGAGCCGGTTATGAAGCTTATGCAAAAGCAATTGAGCCATTTGTAGGTTTGACTGCCCTCAACAAAGCGCAGGAAGGCGAAGTGAAAGCCGAAAGATTTGACCACTACAATCACCGTCTCTCCATATTCCGCTCACTGCCCAACAGTGAAGAATTTTCAGTAATAATGCTTGGCAACAGTCTAATTAACAATGCTCCATGGAATGAACTATTCCCTTTTATCAATATTCTCAACCGTGGTATCAGCGGAGATGTTGTTGAGGGTATTATCGATAGGATTGATGAGATTGCCGATGAAAATGCCGGTAAAATCTTCCTGATGACCTCGACCAACGATCTTCTCAATGACCAGAAGCTTCCTGTTTCAGAACTTTGGGCTAAATATGAGTCACTTATCATAAAACTCAAGGAAGCTATGCCTAAGGCCATCCTTTATGTACAGAGTACTCTCCCTCTTAATCCTAAGACAACCTTCTACGAAGGCAACAACGAAAGAATATTTGAACTAAATAAATTGCTCGATGCTGCAAAAGACAGATATGGATATATCTACCTTGACATCGCATCGCTTTTGAGCGACGCCAATGGAGATCTTGCCGATGAATACACTACGGATGGTATTCATCTAAGCGCCACCGGTTACTTTATATGGGCAAAAAAGCTCGCTGAAGGCCATAGAATGATTATTTTGGAACCCGATTTTGAATAAACCTATATGTACAGAACACATACTTGCGGCGAACTGAGGCTTGAAAATGTCGGCCAGAGTGTAACTCTTGCGGGTTGGATTCAAACAAACCGCAAAATGGGAGGTATGAGTTTCATAGACCTCAGGGACCGCTACGGTATTACACAGGTGGTGATTGATGAGTCATCATCAAGTGAACTTAATGAAAAGGTATCCGGTCTGGGACGCGAATATGTGATCCAGGTGACAGGAACTGTGGAGGAACGTCAAAGCAAAAATCCCCGCATTCCCACCGGAGAGATCGAAATAAAACTCACTCATCTCAATGTCCTAAATAAGGCTGCAACACCTCCTTTTACCATCGAAGATGAGTCGGACGGAGGCGAAGAGATCAGGGCAAAATATCGTTATCTTGACCTTAGACGTAACCCACTGAAACGCGCTCTTACACTTCGTCACAAACTGGCTCACGAAACACGCAACTTCCTTGACAGCCTTAACTTCATCGAAGTAGAGACCCCTTTTCTGATCAAATCGACTCCGGAAGGAGCCCGTGACTTTGTGGTGCCCAGCCGTATGCACCCGGGTGAATTTTATGCGCTTCCCCAGAGTCCACAGCAATACAAACAGCTGCTTATGGTGGCAGGATATGACAGATATTTCCAGATTGTGCGCTGCTTCAGGGATGAAGATCTGCGTGCAGACCGTCAGCCTGAATTTACACAGATTGACTGTGAAATGTCCTTTGTGGAGCGTGAGGATGTGCTCAACACCTTCGAGGGTTTGATGAAACACCTCTTCAAGAAGGTGCTCGAAGTAGAGTTCAAAGAGCAATTTCCACGCATAAGCTATGCTGACGCCATGAGATACTACGGCTCCGACAAGCCCGATATCCGTTTCGGAATGAAGATTCAGGAGATTACCGATAAAGTAAAGGGACACAATTTCGTAGTCTTCGATTCAGCTCCCTATATCGGAGGAATAGTGGTGAAAGGTATCGCCTCTTATACACGCAAGCAGATTGACGAGCTTACCGAATGGGTAAAGAGACCCCAGGTAGGAGCAAAGGGACTCATTTATATCAGAGTGACAGAAGAGGGTATCAAATCCTCTATCGACAAGTTTTTCTCAGCAGAAGAACTGCAGGCCCTTACCGATGATATGGATGCAAATAAGGGTGATATGGTTCTTATTATGGCCGGAGAACTTAAGAAAACTCAGGTGGCACTCGGCACTCTCCGCATCGAACTCGGCAACCGCCTTGGACTTCGCCGTACCGATCATTTCGCACCTTTGTGGGTATATGATTTCCCCTTACTGGAGTGGGACGACGAGACGGAACGTTTCTATGCGATGCACCACCCCTTTACCTCCCCCAAACCCGAGGATTTGGAGAAATTTTATAGCAACCGTAAAGAGGACCTGGAAGAGGTTTCAGCTAATGCTTATGACTTTGTTCTCAACGGCACTGAACTCGGTGGTGGATCCATCCGTATCTTTGATTCCAATGTTCAGAAGAGAATGTTCGAGGTGCTCGGAATGAACGAAGAGGAGTATCTCTACAAGTTTGGATTTATGATAGACGCATTCAAATACGGAGCTCCCCCTCACGGAGGTATCGCTTTCGGATTTGACCGTCTCTGCGCCCTTTTCGGAGGACAAGAGACAATCAGAGATTTTATCGCATTCCCAAAGAACAATACCGGCAGGGATGTGATGTGTGATGCTCCTTCAAAAATCGACGACACCCAGATGGCCGAACTCTTTCTCAAAAGCACAGTTAAGAATTAGTTCTGAGTTTTGAGTTTCGGGTTCCGAGTATTTAGTGAGTAGTTGGGGATAAAATAAGTTTGGAGTAAGTGCAGGATGGAAGTCCTTATTACTATTCTTCCTTTTCGCAATATAAGATTACACGTTCTTCAATAAAGTTGAGGAAATCGTTGTATTGCTCATTGGTAATCATATCCGGAAAGCTCATAATAAGCAGTTCCTGCGGTTCAGCATCCAACCGGTAAGCGAGGCTAAACCGATAGGGAGTAAGAGTATATCCTGCATGTTCGTAAAAATGCAAACGGCGTATAGATTGTTCGTTAGTTAGCGGATCAATTTCCAGGATAACCTTATGTTCCGTATCGCGAAGGTGCTGCAACATCTGAGAGCCGTAACCATGATCGCGCAACTCGGGCGAAATGGCTAAATAATCTAAGTAGCGATATGTGCCCCACTCCCAATAAAATAGCAGGCCAATCAATCGATTTTCTTCCCATGCCGAAATCGGGAAGAAATATGGATCTTGACATGCACGCAAATGGTCTTTCTTTTTTCGCAGTTCTTCGATAGGAAAACTACTCTCATACAGCTCCCAAACCTTATTCCATCGTTCTGTGTTTTCAATATCAACACGTAAGTATTCCATGAGTAAATTAAAATTTGAGCACAAATATACGCAACAATTTGGTTGGGTATCACTAATTACACAACCTATCTAATCAATATTTTTAAGTAAATTTTTCTACTTGTTGTTCCTCTTTTCTTTATTAACTTTGCACAATTATTACAATAACCAAAAGCCAAACCCCATACTCAAAACTACCACCCCAGAACCCCGTAACTCATAACTCGCAACCCGTAACCCGCAACCCGCAACTCGCAACATGAACAATCCATATAATATCAAGGGTCCTTACAATCCTAATCCCCCTAAAAAAAAGGAAGAAAAAAAGAAAAGAACCATTCTCGACCTGGACGAGAAGCAACTTACTAATGTAGATAAAATTATCGCCATAGCCTCCGGCAAAGGCGGCGTTGGTAAATCCACCGTCGCAGTCAATCTGGCCATCACCCTTGCCCGCATGGGTTACAAGGTGGGCCTTGCCGATGCCGATGTTTACGGCCCTTCAGTGCCCAAAATGACCGGTACCGAAGGACAAATGCCCGGAGTCGAAATTTATGATGCCCAAGGCAACCTTGTCGAAGATTATGGCCAGTATGTTGAAGACTGCACCGAGATTATCCTCCCGATAGAAAAATTCGGCGTAAAATGGATGTCTATAGGATATTTCGCAAAACCCGAACAAGCACTGATTTGGCGCGGCCCGATGGCTTGCAACGCCTTAAAACAGATGATTCTTCAGGTAAAATGGGGTGAACTGGACTTTCTGTTGGTAGACCTTCCTCCGGGAACCGGAGATATTCACATATCGCTTGTACATGACATACCGTTGGATGGAGCAATCATCGTCAGCACTCCTCAGGCCGTCGCCCTTTCAGACGTAGAAAAAGGTGTCAACCTTTTCAGAAATGAAAACATCAACAAACATATCTACGGCATTATCGAGAATATGTCCTGGTTTACTCCCGCAGAACTGCCGCAGAACAGATATTACATCTTTGGAAAAGATGGCTGCAAGGCCATGGCGGAAAAATATAACCTGCCCCTATTGGGACAGGTTCCATTAGTGCAGGGCATCCGTGAAGGAGGCGACGAAGGCAATCCCGCCGCACTCCTGGACGGACCTCTTTTTGACGCTATGAAAGCAGCCGCTTTACAATTGTTGAAATAAGACGGCCATCTGCCTGCCCTGCAAGGGCTTTTGTGGCCACTCCCATGACTTTGCCCATGTCGGCCGGCGATGTTGCCCCGACCTGGGCAATTATCTTTTTGAGAGCCTCTTCAACCTCTTCTTCACTCAGTTGTGCGGGGAGGTATTTCTCCATTATGGCAGCTTCGGCCAGTTCCGCTTCGGCAAGTTCGGGACGTGACTGCTCAGTGTAAATGGCCGCACTCTCTTTGCGCTGCTTTACAAGTTTCTGTATGATTTTGATGATGTCAGCATCAGTCAGTTTATCTGATGCTCCTGCTGCTGTTTTTGCCAGCATAATGGCTGCCTTAATCCCCCTGATCGAGGCCAGGGCAGTCGCATCCTTGGCAAACATTGCAGCTTTAAGATCTTCCTGGATCTGCTTTTCCAAAGCCATTTTATTCTGTTTTTATAGGTTCTTAATTATTCTACTATATCCATCTCATCGAGGAGATATCCTGCTCCGCCAAATTTATCCATAATAAAGAGAACGTAGCGAATATCGACATTGATACAGCGCTGTAGTTCGGGTTCAAAGATAATGTCACCCGACATTGCCTCCCAGTTGCCATCAAAGGCCAGTCCGAGAAGCTCTCCATTGGCATTGAGTACGGGGCTGCCGGAATTGCCGCCGGTGATATCACTGTTGGTAATAAAGCAGGCAGGCATTTCGCCGTTAGGCATGGCATATCTGCCGTAATCCTTGGCTCTATGGAGCTCTTTGAGTTTTTCAGGCACGATAAATTCCCAATTATCGGGGTCTTCCTTCTGCATCACACCCTCAAGGGTTGTATAGTAGTTGTAGACTACGGCATCCTTGGGAGAATAGGGAAGCACTCTGCCATAAGTGAGTCGCATTGTGGAGTTGGCATCAGGATATATGGCCTCGCCCTCACGCATCTCAAGAGTGCCGGCGATATATGCCTTTTTGCCTTCGTCAAATATCTTTTGAGTAGAGGCAATTTTTACTCTGAGAGGTGGAGTTACCATGCTAAGTGATTTTGCCAACTCTACTGCAGGATCATCTTTTACAGGAGTCTCGGTAGCAATGGCTTCGAGGACTTTTTTCTCGGATGCAAAAATGGAATTGTCAAAGATATAATCGACATAAGCATCAATATCCCCAGCAAATTTACTCTCAATATCTTTGTAGAATGAAGGGAGATGTTCCTCCGAGAGGCGTTCTTTTGCAATATTGATCATCGCCTTTGAAATCTTCCTGTCTGTAAGCAGGGAGTAGTCCTTGTAGAAAGCGGCGATGCGACGATCAAGCATATTGCTATACTGCTCTTTTTCCTGATCGGTTGCAAAGGGAGTGGTGAAAAAGCTATTGACCATAGAGGCAATGGACATTATCTCAATACGGCCCACGCTTTCGGCGAGGGTAGTATAGATAGTCAAAGCCTCTGCCCTATCTTTTACGGCATAATTGATCTTGTCGAGGGCATCACCATATTTTTTGATACGGGATTTCTTTTTACCCACCCAATCCTTAAACTCAGCCTCTTCCTTAGCACGGCGTGACTCCACATCGAGTTTTGCAAAGGTTTCATTCATGCCCATCCATTTTTTCCAACCGTTAGAGGACCCACTGTATTTGCTTGCATACTGAAGTTTCACTTTGGGATCGGCCAGCATATCCTCCATCATCAATTCCTGACGTTTACCTCTGATGTAAATGCTGATTGCATTGGAAATATCACGCTGCTCCACCAACTCCGACTGAGTCATGAAACGATTTGTGCGGCCCGGATAACCGATAATCATCGTAAAATCATTGGGCTGAATGCCTTTGAGAGAAATTTTAAGATGTTGTTTCGGTTTGTAGGGCACATTGTCGGGAGAGTAGGGAGCAGGATTGTTGTCCTTGTCCGCATATACCCTGAACATAGAGAAGTCGCAGGTGTGACGGGGCCACATCCAGTTGTCGGTATCAGCTCCGAATTTACCTATTGATGAAGGGGGAGCACCTACGAAACGTATATCATTATAGACTTTTGAGACAACAAGATAGTAGGCATTTCCACCATACATAGAATAGACCCTGGCGCGGAGATATTTATTGTCGCCGACAGCCTTACCTGTAAGCTTGGCTTCGAGCTGTTTCATTGCCTCAGTACTGTCTTTGGCGGTTTTTGCCCTTTTAAGTGCTTTCTCGACATCCTTTGTCACATCGGTCATGCTCTCTAGAAATGTTACTGTCAGACCCTCTGCAGGCAATTCCTGTGAGCGGTCCATCGCCCAGTAGCCATCGGCGAGATAATCATGCTCTACAGAGCTCAGACGCTGTATGGAACCGTAGCCACAGTGGTGATTGGTCACTAAGAGACCCTCTGAAGAGATAATTTCGGCTGTACAACCACCACCGAAATGCACAATTGCATCCTTGATGGAGGAATTGTTGATGCTGTAGATCTCTTCTGCCGAAAGTTTGAGGCCCATCTGTTGCATTGTTTCGATATTCATCTTTTTCAGCAACGGCAGAAGCCACATTCCTTCGTCGGCGCGCATCGGTGCAATAGCAAAAACCAGTGCGAGAAGGGATACGATTGTAATTTTCTTCATATTTAAAAAATTTGTCAAAAAAATGGTTTATTTTTAAGTTTTATCTTACAAATGTACAGAAATGGTTTCAAAAAGAAAAATATTGATTGTGCCAGATAAATTCAAAGGTTCCTTGAGTGCTTCTCAAGTAGCAAATGCAATCGAGGAGGCCATTAGAATGCGTATGGTACACATTTCTGATCTGGAGATAGAGAAAATCCCAATGGCTGATGGTGGTGACGGATCGTTGGATGTAATGTATGACGCACTTTCAAAGGATTCCTCATCCGAAGTGCAATTAATGGAGGTGGAGTGCTGTGATCCACTCCGAAGACCTCTCAAGGCACATCTGCTGCTCTTTCGTAGAGATGGCGAGAAATGCGCCTTTATAGAGATGGCGCGATGCAGCGGATTGACCTTGCTCAAAGAGGAGGAAAGAGATCCGTTAAAGAGCGACACCTTCGGACTCGGGCTGATGATTCGTGCCGCTGCCAAAGCCGGTGCACGGAGGATTATTATCGGTCTCGGGGGCAGTGCCACCAACGACATGGGCTTCGGCATATGGGGTGAAGGGGGAAGCATTCCTCCTGAGGAGATCGTTCGTATGAGCGACAGCATCACTTTTCAGATAGCCTGCGATGTAGAGAAGCCATTACTGGGTCCCGACGGTGCAACCATGATCTATGCTCCGCAGAAAGGAGCAAATTGGATGACCCTCCCCCTACTGGAACAACGTATGGAACTCTATGCTGAAAAAGCGCACTCTTTACTGACATCATTTGGAGGAGAATTTGTCACTCGCGCCTCTAATCTAACCACTATTCCCGGAGGTGGAGCAGCAGGAGGACTCGGTGCCGCTTTCTATAGCTTTTTCAAGGCGGAACTCTTGCCGGGATGGCAACTTTTTGCACAAATGCTCTCGCTTGAGGAAAAAATAGCCTCAGCAGAGACAACTATCACCGGTGAAGGTCGCTTTGATTCCCAAAGTTTGAACGGTAAACTCATAGACGGCATCACATCGCTCTGCAGCAAATATGGAAAAAAACCAATAGTAGTGTGTGGCGAGAGTCTGGTCGCCCCTGAGCTGCTCAAAAAATACAAAATAGGCAATGTTTATCAACTGATGGATATCTCTCCGGACAGAGAAACCTCTATCTCATCGGCAGAAATGCTACTTAGCGGCAATGATCCTGCACTTATCGAGGCCGGATGCGACGAAGCGGGTCGTGGATGCCTTGCAGGACCGGTTTTCGCTGCAGCGGTAGTCCTACCCCGAGGATTTTCTCACCCGTTGTTAAACGATTCAAAGCAACTCAACGCCAATCAGAGGGAAAAGCTGCGGAAGATTATTGAGCACGAAGCCGTTGCCTGGAGCGTTGCCTCAATTGACGCGCAGGAGATCGACCGTATAAACATCCTCAACGCCTCCATAGAAGGAATGCACAAGGCCCTTGACGATCTCAAGGATTCCCATGGAGCAAAGGTAACTCCTTCGATTATATTCGTGGATGGCAATAGATTCAGGCCTTATGGGGAAATACCGCATCACTGCATAATAAAAGGCGACAGCAAATTGAGCTGTATCGCAGCTGCTTCCATACTGGCAAAGACCCATAGGGATGAATATATGCGCCGTCTTGCAGCCGAATATCCCCAATATGGATGGGAGGAAAATATGGCCTATCCTACGGCAAAACATAGAGAGGCAATAGCCCTTTATGGCCTCACTCCGTACCATCGCCGTTCATTTAATCTGACTGGCAACCAATTGGATTTGCATATTTAATGCAAAAAACCTAAATTTGTGGGCTAATTTTCGACGGAAAAACAGTGTTGTAAATTAACAAATAAATATATTTAAAATCGATCTATAAAATGAAAACTTACCCCACAGACAAGATCAGAAATGTCGTTCTAATGGGAGGTACGAAGTCAGGCAAGACCACATTTGCTGAGGCTATACTTTTCGAGGGCAAGGTCATTGACCGCAGAGGCACAATTGAGGCCAAGAACACCGTTTCTGACAACACCGAAGTCGAGCAGATCTTCCAGCGCTCTATCTATTCCACTCCACTCTTTGCAGAGTTTATGGACCACAAGCTGAACATAATCGACGCACCCGGTGCTGACGATTTCATAGGTGGAGTGGTATCCGCAATGAAGGTGTGCGACTCCGGTATAATGCTCATAAATGCACAGCAGGGTGTTGAGGTTGGTACTGAGATTCATGGACGCTATGCTGAGGAGCGCAATTTCCCCGTAGTAATTGCAGTCAATCAACTCGAAACCGAGAAAGCCAACTGGGACAACACTATTGACAGTATCCACCAAGCATTCGGTTCAAAAGCCGTTGTATTCCAGTATCCGGTCAATCCAGGCCTGGGCTTCGATAGCTTTATCGACGTCCTAACAATGAAGATGTACAAGTACACAGATGAAAATGGCACACGCGAAGTACTCGATATTCCTGCGGAGCAAATGGGTAAGGCAGAGGAGATGCGTGCAGAACTTATGGAGATGGCTGCAGAGAGCGACGAGGCTTTGATGGAGAAGTTTTTCGAAGAGGGGGAACTTTCGGAAGAAGATATGAATAAAGGCCTCAACATCGGTTTTGTAAAAGGCGAACTCTATCCTATATTCTGCCTCTCGGCAAAGAAATGTATCGGCGTAAAGCGCCTAATGCAGTTTATGATAGATGTTGCTCCCGCTCCCTCGGAGAAAGTTGACGGACCTACCTCGCTTTTCGTTTACAAATCATCCGTAGAACAACATCTCGGTGATGTATCCTATTTCAAAGTAATGTCCGGTAAGATCGGCGAAGCTCAGGATTTGGTAAATCCCGTTACAGGCAACAAAGAGAGAGTTTCAGCCCTTTACGCTGTAGCCGGTAAGAAAAAAGAGAAAGTAACCGAACTTTTGGCCGGTGATCTTGGATGTACCGTAAAACTCAGAAACGTAAAGACCAACCAAACTCTTAACCAGCCCGGTTATGATGAGGTTGTTGAGCCTATAGTATTCCCTCCCTCCAGATACCGCACAGCCATCAAGGCAAAGGATGAGAAGGATGAGGAGAAACTGGGCGAAGCCCTTAACCGTGCATCAGCAGAGGATCCCACATTGGTTGTGGAGTACTCCAAGGAGCTCAAGCAGACCATCCTCAATGGTCAGGGTGAGCAGCACATCAATATTCTCAAATGGCACCTAAACAACACCAACAAACTCGAAATTAACCTCTTCGCTCCGAAGATTCCCTATCGCGAGACCATTACAAAAGTTGCAAATGCTACATATCGTCACAGGAAACAGTCAGGTGGTGCAGGACAATTCGGTGAGGTTACTCTCCTTGTTGAACCCATAGTAGAGGGAGTTGAAACTACTGCCAAGTTTAAGATTGACGGTAAAGAGCAGGTACTTAACGTTAGAGCGAAAGAGGAGTTTGAACTGGATTGGGGTGGCAAATGGGAGTTCTACAACTGCGTTGTGGGTGGCGCCATCGATACCAACTTTATGCCGGCCATCAAGAAGGGTATCATACAGAGATTGGAGGAAGGCCCTCTTACAGGCTCTTATGCCCGTGACATCCGTGTATTCGTATATGACGGTAAAATGCACCCGGTTGACTCCAAGGAGATCGCCTTTATCATAGCTGGCCGTAACGCTTTTAGAGAGGCCTTCAAGAATGCAGGTCCCAAGATTATGGAGCCTATTTATCTGGTAGAGATTTTGGTGCCCGGCGACTGTATGGGAGACGTTATGAGCGATATCCAGAACCGTCGCGGTATGATTGAGGGAATGAGTTCCAAGAAAGGTTTCCAGGTACTTCGCGCACGCGTTCCCCTGGCAGAACTCTACAGATATTCCACCACTTTGAGCTCTCTCACTTCAGGCCGTGCTACCTTTACGCAGGAGCTTGCCGAGTATCAGCAGGTGCCTGCCGATATACAGGAAAAACTCCTCAAGGAATACGAAGCTGAGGCTCAGGAAGAAGACTAGTGATTATAGCCGACCATATCAAAAAATCCTTCGGGACGCTTGTCGTCCTGAAGGATATTTGTTTTCAGGCAGATGCTGCCGAAGTTGTCAGCATTGTCGGAGCCAGTGGTGCCGGCAAATCTACTCTTCTGCACATTATCGGCACACTTTCCAAACCCGACAGCGGAAGGGTTATAATAGACGGGACCGACGTTCTTTCCCTTTCGGACAAAGAACTTGCCCATTTCCGCAATACCAGGATAGGATTTGTCTTTCAGGCACATCATCTGCTTCCTGAATTTACAGCTCTTGAAAATGTAATGATTCCTGCCTTGATTGCAGGTAAGAGCCGCAAAGCGGCCTCTTCAGAGGCTATGGAGCTGCTCAGTCAGCTTGGTTTGGGTGAAAGGATAAATCATAAGCCCTCCGAGCTCAGCGGAGGCGAACAGCAGCGTGTGGCAATTGCCCGCGCCCTGGTCAATCGTCCGGCAGTCCTCTTTGCCGATGAACCCTCCGGCAATCTCGACAGCAAAAACAAAGGAGAACTCCATCGTCTCTTTTTCGATCTGAGGGATAGATATGGCATCACCATTGTCATAGTCACTCACGACAAGGAGCTTGCAGCTCTCTCGGACAGAACCCTCGAAATGAAAGACGGGGAGTTTGTCGGATAGTCGGATGAGCACATTCAGATTCAAAAGATTCAGTCTCTCCAATGAGAAGTCCGCGATGAAGGTAAACACTGACGGTGTATTGCTCGGCTCCTGGGTAGACCTTCAACAAAATTCTGAACACTCTCAATCTCCTTTGAAAGTACTGGACATCGGCACAGGTACGGGTGTCATAGCCCTGGTGATAACTCAACGATGTGAAGGCAACGCTATTGTTACCGGCATTGATATCGATCCCGATTCAGCACAAGAGGCGGCAGAAAATTTTGCCAATTCACCCTGGAGCGGGGTTCTCACTGCCCATCATATATCATTTCAAGAGTTTGCATCCGGGTGTGGGACGAAACGTTTCGATCTTGTGGTTTCTAATCCTCCCTATTTCATAGATTCGCAGAAGGCTCCTTCTCTCAGACGCAGCACGGCACGTCACAATGACACGCTGGAATATAAAGAGATCATAGACGGGACAATAAATATTCTCGCTCCCGAAGGAAAGCTTGCGCTGATACTGCCTGTGGAGGAGAGCCGTATTTTTGAGCAAAAAGCCCGTCTGAAAGGACTGGAACTCACTCGCCTCTGTCTGGTAAGATCTCTGCCCGATACGCCGCCCAAAAGAGCCCTGATGGAATTTTCTTTCAAGGACACTCTATGTAAAAATGCAGCCGCAGTCGCTGCTGAAGAGTTGATTATACAAACAAAAAGCGACTTTACCCGAGAGTATAAGTCGCTTACCTGTGAGTTTTATCTCAATTTTTAATCTACATTGGAAGCAGAGCCTGAATCCATAGGTCCTTTCTGGCCCGAACCCTTATCTCTGAATCCCCGAATCATTTTTATACGAAACCTTTCCTCTGCCACATAGAGTTTGGCCACCTTTTCTATTGGGAGCACCTTCTTGAACTCTGCAGCATATTTGACGAAAACCTCATCTTGTGCAGCTATGCTGGTAACATATTCGTCAATCCTTTTCTGCATTTCAGTTTCAGTAAGTTTTTCCCCGGATTTGTTTTTCAGTGCCTGGAGAGCCTTCATTGTTTTAGAGTGTGCCTTTTGGCTCTCTTTGAGGAATTGGTTATACACCGGCCAGAACCTCTGGGCCTCTTCAGGTGTAAGGTCTATTTCCGATGTGAAAAATGCAATTTTTTCATTGTGCAACTTGTTGAAAATCTCCTCATGCTGAGATTTTTTTCTCTCTTTTTGAGGTTTGTCCTGGGCATAAGCGCCAAAACAAAGTACAACTGTCATAACAATCAAAATAAATCTTTTCATCTCTTCTCTATTTTTCTTCGTAATACAACTGTGCAAGTTCCATTGATGAGTATTGTGTCGCCAGCCATGTAACTACTTCTTCTTCGTCAAAAACCGGATCTTCATCATTAAAATCATCATACTCCAGATCCTCTTCGATTGAATAGATGAAGCTGCTCTTGATCAACCCTTTTTCAATCATAGTCGCATAATAGGAGTCATCGGTATCTGAAGGTCTATTGAGAGTATTTGTCAATCTCAACACGCCATATCCCATACCGAAAATCAATCCGAATGTACAGGCCAATACGAATGCGGGCTTGAGAATAACGTACCATTTCCCACGTGAAGGAATGACGTCTTCCTGTGATTCCTCTCCCTCTACAATACCGGCCAAAGAGAGAATCCTCTCCTCGAGAGATTCCAAATAACCCTCGGGAGCCTTGAACGGATTGCGTTTCAAATTCGGATTGTCGTGTATATCGTGTTGCTGATTCATCTAACTTTTAGACATTAAAACGGATAAAAGGTTTAATATCCCTCTTTTTTGAGATATTCCTGTACTTTGTTGAAAGCGTGATGATAAGAGGCTTTTAGAGCTCCGACTGAGATACCCATTATTTCAGATATCTCCTCATACTTTATCTCGTGGAAGTAACGCATAATAAAGACACTCTTTTGCTTTGGCGGGAGAGTAGCTATTGCTTTCTGAAGAGAAAGTTGGAGTTGGTCCCCGTCAAAAAGAGGATCGGTTTCGATAAATGAAGCCATATCTACTTCCGGGTCACAGAAAGTAAAGGTGGCACGAATTTTTTTTCTCTTTAAAAACGTAAGGCTCTCATTGGTGGCGATGCGATAAAGCCAGGTATAAAGTTTGGATTCCTCCCTGAATGCGGGAAGAGCATTCCAGACCTTTATAAAGGTCTCCTGCAGGATATCGTCGGCATCGTTGTGATCGATCACCATCTGCCTGATATGCCAATAGAGACGCTCGCTGTATTTGCGCACAATAAAAGTAAAGGCGCGTTCAGTCTGGCCCGATTTGTACAATCCTATGATATCGCTATCTTCCATAAAAGATCATTGTGTCCCGACTAATTCCTGCTTTATGCGCCGATAATCTCCTTTACTGCTGCAATGATATGTGCGGCGTCCAGCCCGTAAGCTGACATCAACTGGGCCGGCTTGCCGCTTTGACCGAAACGATCGTTGACTGCGACAAATCTCATCGGCACAGGGTGTTTCCTTGCCAACAGGCCCGCAACAGCTTCGCCAAGTCCTCCGGCTATCAAATGTTCTTCGGCACAAACAACGCGACCGGTCTTTGCCACCGAAGATAAGATTGCTTCGCAATCGAGAGGTTTAATGGTATGAATATTCAGGAGATCCACTCTTATTCCCTCTGTTTCGAGAATTTCTGCCGCCTGAATCGCCTCCCAGACAAGGTGGCCGGTGGCAATTATGGTGACATCGGATCCCTCATTGAGATGCAGTGCTTTTCCGATTTCGAAAACTTGCTCTTCGGGAGTAAAGTTGGGTACTCCCGGGCGTCCGAACCTCAGATAAACGGGACCTTGCCAGGCTGCTGCTGCGATGGTGGCCGCTTTGGTCTGGTTGTAGTCGCAAGGATTGATTACTACCATATTGGGGAGCATCCGCATAAGTCCGATATCCTCGAGGATCTGGTGCGTAGCCCCATCTTCGCCGAGAGTGATACCGGCGTGGGATGCGGCTATTTTGACGTTGGTTTCAGAGTAGCAAACCGACTGTCGGATCTGATCATATACCCTGCCTGCGGCAAAATTTGCAAATGTGCCCGCAAAGGGAATATAGCCGCCGATTGCAAGTCCTGCCGCCATTCCTATCATATTTGCCTCGGCGATGCCACATTGGAAAAATCTTTCCGGATGAGCTTTTGCAAAAGCACCCATCTTTACCGAGCCCGTCAAATCTGCGCAGAGCGCAACTACTTTGGGGTTGGTAGCACCGAGATGAGAAAGACCCGCTCCAAAACCCGAACGGGTATCCTTATTTCCTGTATTGATATATTTTTTCATAGCATCAATTTTTAATAGTCTCCCAAAGTCTCTTCAAGTTGGGCAAGGCCCCTTTCACACTGCTCTTTCGAAGGACTCTTTCCATGCCATTCGTGAGTACCTGCCATAAAATCGACTCCATGACCCATTTCGGTCTCGAAAAGAATCATTACCGGACGACCGCCGCCCAAAAGAGAATCAGCCCTGCCGAATGCCTCAAAAATGGAGTTGAAATTGTGACCGTTGGCCACGATACACTCCCATCCGAAAGAGTTCCACTTGAGGGTAAGATCGCCCAGACTCTGTACCTCTTCGGTGGTACCATCTATCTGCTGGTGATTCCAGTCGGTCATCGCGATAAGATTGTCAACCTTGTGATGAACTGCTGCTGCCGCAGCTTCCCAAATCTGACCCTCCTGAGACTCACCGTCACCAATAAGAGCAAATACCCTGCTCTTGTCGCCCGCAAGGCGTTTGGCAAGTGCCGCTCCAATGGCTACGGAAAGCCCTTGTCCTAAAGAACCGGAAGCCTGGTGCACTCCCGGAAGAGTTGCCTCAATTGAGGGATGCCCCTGGAGCCGGCTGCCGTATACCCTGAATGTGCCCAGCTCGGAAATAGGAAAATAGCCTCTGCGGGCCAGTACACTGTAAAAGAGAGGAGAAACGTGCCCGATGGAGAGAAAGAACATATCGTGACCGGTGCCCTCCCTGTTCCAACTCTCCGGAGTCACATTCAACTCCTTGAAATAGAGTGCCGTCAGAATGTCAGCACTGCTCATCGAACCTCCGGGGTGACCAGATCCTGCACCTGTGACCATCCTGAGGATATCCCTTCTAACCTGAGATGCGATTTTTGATAAGTATGAATGTCGTTCATAGTGCGAAATGAAATTAAAAAACAAAGATAATCATTATCTTTGCGCTTTGGAAGTAGATAAGTATGAAACACATTAGGAATTTTTGCATCATTGCACATATAGATCACGGTAAGAGCACTCTGGCTGACAGACTGCTCGAATTTACCAATACCATCGATCGCCGTGATATGGCGACGCAGGTGCTGGATTCCATGGATCTGGAGAAGGAAAAGGGAATCACTATAAAGAGCCATGCCATCCAGATGGAATATATACACAAAGGTGAAAAATATACTCTCAATCTGATTGATACTCCAGGCCACGTAGATTTCTCATATGAAGTATCACGTGCCATCGCCTCCTGCGAAGGAGCCCTTTTGATAGTTGATGCCACACAGGGCATACAGGCCCAAACCATCTCCAATCTCTATCTCGCCATTGAGCATGACCTTGAGATCATTCCCATCCTCAATAAAATCGATGTGGAAGCTGCTATGGTGGATGTGGTGCGGGATCAGGTAACCGATCTCCTCGGTTGTAAGGACGAAGAGGTGCTACTTGCATCTGCACGCATGGGGATTGGTATCGAAGAGATCCTGGAAGCTATCGTAGAAAAGATTCCCGCCCCACAGGGCGATCCCGATGCTCCACTCCAGGCATTGATATTCGACTCGGTGTTTAACTCTTTCAGAGGTATCATAGCCTATTTCAAGGTGGCAAACGGTGTAATCCGCAAAGGCGACAGGGTCAAATTTGTCAATACCGGCAAGGAATACGAGGCCGACGAAGTAGGTGTCCTCAAGATGAAATACCTTCCCAAAGAGGAGATCGGATGTGGTTCGGTGGGATATATAATTTCAGGTATCAAGACAGCGGCAGAAGTGAAGGTGGGTGATACCATTACGCATGTTCACAATCCCTGCAAGAGTGCCATTGCCGGATTTGAGGATGTCAAGCCTATGCTCTATTCGGGTATGTTCCCTGTGAGTGCGGATCAGTATGAAGACCTCCGCGCATCTTTGGAGAAATTTCAGCTTAACGATGCTTCGTTGGTATTTGAACCGGAGAGCTCGCTGGCTCTCGGATTTGGATTCCGTTGCGGATTTCTGGGAATGCTTCATATGGAAATAGTTCAGGAACGTCTTTTCCGCGAATTTGATATGGACGTGATTACCACCGTTCCAAACGTTTCGTACAAGGTCTTCACAACCCAGGGTGAATGTCTGGAAGTGCACAATCCTTCGGGGCTCCCTCCAACCACACTTATTCACCATATCGAAGAGCCCTATATTCATGCACAAATTATCTCTAAAACCGAATATTTCGGTCCGATAATGAAGCTCTGCCTGGATAAGAGAGGTACCCTAAAAAACCAACACTATATCTCGGCTGACCGAATTGAACTGACCTATGATATGCCGCTTTCGGAAATTGTTTTTGACTTTTACGACAAACTCAAATCTATTTCCAGAGGATATGCTTCATTTGACTATCATCTGATAGGATATCGCGAAGCCAAACTTGTAAAGCTGGACATCCTTCTCAACGGCGAGCCCGCAGATGCGCTCTCCACTCTGATCCATCAGGAGCATGCCTATGACTTCGGCAGGAAAATTTGCGAAAGACTTAAAGAGCTGATACCCCGTCAGCAGTTTGACATCGCTATTCAGGCAGCCATAGGATCCAAGATTATTGCCAGGGAGACCGTTCGCCAGTTGCGCAAGGATGTGACCGCCAAGTGTTATGGAGGTGACATCTCCCGCAAACGTAAACTTCTGGAAAAGCAGAAGGCGGGCAAAAAGCGTATGCGCCAGATAGGCTCCGTTGAGGTGCCTCAGAGTGCATTCATGGCCGTCCTCAAACTCGACTGATATTGTTTTCCTTTTATGATAAATAATCGGTCTGTCGTCACTGGCAGACCGTTTTTTATAACCATATAATTAGCTGTTGATGGCATCTGCAGGATGTAGCGAGGCTGCACGACGTGCAGGTGCAACTCCGAAAACTATACCGATAATCAGGGCAATGGCTATTCCTTTGAGGATATTTACCAATGAGAGATATATTGGAAAAAGAGTATCGGGAATTAGCAACGTAGCAAACCAGACCAATGCTATACCGGCCAGCCCGCCAAGTGTCGACAGTATAGTCGCTTCGGCCAGAAACTGCATCGTAATCTCCCTTTTACGAGCCCCTAAGGCCTTTTTGATCCCTATGATTCGGGTGCGTTCTTCCACGGAAACATACATAATATTGGCAATCCCAAATCCACCGACAAGCAAGGAAAAAACACCGACCACCCAGCCGACCGTATTTACCATCCCGAAAACCGATTGAAATTGTTCTGCTACAAATGAGAGTTCATTAAGGGCAAAATCATCCTCCTGAGCAGGCCTTAATCTACGATACTGACGCATCAGTATGCGCAATTCGCTCTTAAGTTCCTCTTTGGAAATCCCGTCCGGAGTCTCCTCTCCCGCCTGATGTGATATGGCTGTGATACGAGTTTTGAGAGTCGGCGAATCAATATCGACTATACGAAGTGCAAACCGGATCGGTATCAGTCTGACACAATCCACATCCATCATACTGACCAGACTTTCTCCCGCTGAGGAAAATACTCCGATTACACGCAGCGGAGTGCCGCTGACCGTTATTATTCTGCCGACGGGGTCGGCTATACCGGCAAAGAGCTTTTGCGCCACATCCGAGCCAATTATAGTGACGGCAGCACCGCTTGAAAGCTCTCCGATGGTGAATCCGCGTCCATAGAGAATTTTCTCCTGTACCATCATCCTCCAGTCTCCGTCAACGGCAACAAATGCTCCTTCATCATAACTCTCACGGCCGGCTACGCATTCCATATTGAATGAGGCTGAAAATGCCATACGGCCGGCTGTAATGCTATTTTCCTCAAGAAAAAGATATTCCTGCCATCCGATCTGCGGCCTGCTCTCGTATTGCCACAATTTTTGTCGCCCATCCTGGTCAAAATCGGGCTCTATAGGCACACGTTCGACCATAACCACATCGCTTCCAAACTTTCGGAAGCCCTCATTTATACTCTCTTTTAGTGAATCCACGACGGTAAAGACCGCCACAATCGAAAAAATCCCTATGCTGACACCCGCCAGAGAGAGGGTAGTCCTGAACTTATCCGCCAACAAATCTCTCATCACAAATCCTTCTTAAATACTTAGATAATCTTTTTACAATCCGATTTTCTTTTTAAGTCTCCTTATGGTATCAAATGCATCTAAGGGAGACATTTGGTTGATATCAATATTCTGGAGCTCCTCCTTGATCTCGAGCAACAGCGGGTCATCCAATTGATAGAGGGTGAGCTGTACTCCTTTATCAGGAGTGGGGCGGGCGGATTTTTTTGGTTTTCGTGAAAATGTAGCGGCGCTACCATTGCCACTTTCTGCCTCGAGCTCAGCGAGACGCGCTTCGGCACGTTTTACCACGTCATCCGGCATTCCGGCCAGACGGGCTACGTGAATACCGAAACTGTGTGCAACACCGCCCCTGCAAAGCTTGCGCAGGAAGATGATCTTACCGTCGCTTTCCCTGACTGAAATATGGTAGTTAAAAACACGTTCGTGAAGATCCTCAAGATCGTTGAGTTCGTGATAATGAGTAGCGAAAAGTGTCTTGGCTTTCTTAGGGCTGCCGTGCAGATATTCCACTATCGCCCAGGCAATCGACATTCCGTCATAAGTACTTGTTCCGCGCCCTATCTCATCGAGCAGTACCAGCGATCTCTGAGAGAGATTGTTGAGGATGGTAGCCGTTTCCAGCATTTCCACCATAAATGTGGACTCTCCGCGCGAAATATTGTCAGACGCTCCGACTCTGGTAAATATTTTGTCCACAATGCCTATTTTCGCGCCTTTTGCGGGGACGAACGACCCTATCTGAGCCATGAGTACTATTAGCGCCGTTTGTCTCAGGAAAGCCGATTTTCCGGACATATTGGGTCCGGTGAGGATTATTATCTGCTGCGAGTCGTTACAAAGTTGGAGATCGTTGGGGACATACTCTTCTCCGGGAGCCATACGGGTTTCTATCACAGGGTGGCGACCGTCAGTAATATCAATCTCCAGCGAATCATCCACCTGTGGACGACAGTAATGGTTGTCCAGTGCAAGGCGTGCAAAGCCGGCGAGCACATCCAGACGCGCCACTGCCGAAGCGTTGCGCTGAATTATGCCAACTTGAGCCTGGATAGAGGCCAGCAGCGCGCCATATATATCTGTTTCAAGAGCAAGTATTTTCTCCTCTGCTCCGAGGATCTTTTCTTCGTATTGTTTAAGCTCCGGAGTAATATAACGCTCCGCGCTTACAAGCGTCTGTTTTCGTATCCACTCCGGCGGTACACGATCCTTGTGGGTATTGCGCACCTCGAGGAAATATCCGAAAACATTGTTGTAACTGATACGGAGCGAAGGGATACCTGTACGCTCCTTCTCCCTTTGCTGAATATCCAGCAATATCTCCTTACTGTGGGAGAGCACATCGTGCAGCGAATCGAGCTCCTCCGACACTCCGCGCGCTATCACATCTCCCTTGCCAATCTGAGCGGCGGTATCGGGCAGGATTTGTGTGGAAATAGCCCTGGAGAGCTCCCTGCAAGCATCCAGCTGCTCTATACAGGAGGAGAAAACAGGATTGGAACTACTGAGGAGCAGTTTTCTTATCTCTGCTATGGCGTCCAGGCCTCGCGAGAGTTGAAGTGCCTCACGCGGCAAAAGCTTGCCGGCAGAGGCCTTTGAGATAATCCTCTCCAGGTCACCAATATCACCGATGCGGCTCCTCACTTTCTCCAGCATCATTTCATCAGCCTGGAAGGCGGAAATGGTATCATAACGCAATGTGAGTTCTGAAATATCTTTGATGGGCATTGCGAGCCATTCCCGAAGTCTGCGTGCGCCCATCGGCGAATTGCATCTGTCAATAGTCTCCAGCAGCGAAACTCCTTCTACGCCTGCTAGAGGAGTGAAAATCTCCAGATTGCGGAAAGTAAATTTGTCTATCCAGACAAAATCCCCCTCATCGATACGAGAAATGGAGCTTACGTGTCCCAGCGAATGGTGGTGGGTAATTTCCATATAAAAGAGAATTGCACCCGCCGCCTTTATGCCCAGCGGCATATTCTCTATGCCAAATCCCTTGAGTGAGTTTATGGAAAAATGGTTGCAGAGCTTTTTGTGACACGATTCAAAGACAAATGCCCACTCGTCGAGTGGTGAAATATAGGCGATATTGCCGAACCTTTTGCGGAAACCATCGCAATAACTTCTCTCCACCAAAATCTCCTTGGGTGCACTGCCCGAAAGAAGATTTTCAATATACTCGAGCGATCCCTCGGCTACTTTGAAAGTACCTGTGGAGATATCCAGAAGGGCAACTCCCGCACTTTTTCCCTCAAAAGAGACAGCAGCCAGGTAGTTGTGCTCGTTCTGTTTGAGAATGGTATCATTATAAGCTACTCCGGGAGTAACAAGCTCGGTAACTCCCCGTTTAACCAGCTTTTTGGTGAGTTTGGGATCCTCCAGCTGGTCGCAAACCGCCACTTTGTAGCCCGCCTGCACCAATTTGGGGAGATAACTCTCCAGAGCATGATGCGGAACCCCTGCCATTTCTATAAATTTGCCCTTACCGCTGGCGCGCCTCGTCAAAACGATACCCAACACTTTGCTCGCAGTAATGGCATCCTCACCGAAAGTCTCATAGAAATCACCCACCCTGTAAAGGAGCAGAGATCCGGGGTATTGCGCCTTGATCTCATAAAACTGCCTGAGCAGCGGAGTAGCCGGTTTCTTCTCTTTCATAGTGCACAAAAATACCAATTATCTCCGGAAAAATCTATCTTTATTTCCAGAATCCGTCACAGATAACACTTTTTGGAAAAGTGTTTATCAAAAGCACTTACGATTTTCTGCCATAAATCGTATCTTTGTAAAACTATTTATCAAAACCTACAATTATGAAGAAAATCACTCTATTTGCACTGTGTGCTATTCTGCTCACTGCCTGCGGTCCCAAATCCTACCCGGAGTTTGAAAAAGATCTCAACGCTTTCAGGGAAGAGATCGGCAACGTAGGCCTCGGAGTAGCCGTTGTCAAAGATAACAAGATCATCTATGACAACTATTTCGGAGTTAAAAATCTTGAAACCGGAGAAAAGGTCGATGCACAGACTATTTTCAGGATTGCATCCATCTCCAAATCCTTTACCTCCACATCCCTCATGCAGATGGTTGAACAGGGCAAAGTCACCCTTGAGACCGATGTCAGCGATCTGATGGAATTTCAGGTACGCAATCCCAAATTACCCGAGACAGTCATCACTCTCGAGATGTTGCTCTCGCATACCTCCAGCTTAAATGACACCCAGGGTTATTTCACACTCGATGTCATCAATCCCGCAACCAATCCCGACTGCGCCGGCTGCTACAACGAATATGAGCCGGGAAAAGGCTACCAATATTGCAATCTCAACTTCAATATGGCAGGCACTATTCTGGAAAAATTATCGGGGGAGCGTTTTGACCAATATGTGATAAACCACATACTCAATCCTCTTGGGCTCTACGGCGGCTATGATATCGATGCACTAGATGCAACCCGCTTTGCCACCCTATACTCATATAATTCCGAGAATGACAGCCTGGAAGCACAACCCGGCGCATACAGATCAAGGGCTGAAGATATTGCCAACTACATTACCGGCTACACCACCCCCATTTTCTCCCCTACCGGCGGAATGAAAATCTCCACCACCGACCTGGCAAAATATATGATGATGCATATGAATTACGGTCTCTACCCCGGAGCAAAGGAGCGTATCATCTCCGAAGAGAGTTCCAAAAATATGCAAACTCCCCGTTCGGATGACGAACACTACGGACTCGCCCTGTGGCGTAATACGGACTATATCCCCGAAGTGGAACTTGTAGGTCATACAGGCGGTGCATACGGACTCAGAAGCGCCATGTTCTTCCATCCTGAAGAGAAATATGGCTTCATCGTCATCAGCAGCGGAGCCAAGAATTCAGATGAGGGCCTCTTAAAGGGCATGATTAAGATCCTGTACGACCATTTCATTGCAAATGAGTAGAACCCTCGATCAAACAAGAAAACCTGCTGTACGGCCTAAAAAGGGGCTTGGACAGCATTTTCTGACAGATCAGACTATAGCGCGCAACATAGTCGATGCTCTTAGGGGCACCGGCGATGGCGCTTTTGATGCACTCGAGATCGGACCCGGGATGGGTGTACTAACACAATACCTTATTGCACGTGAGGATGTGCGCCTCAAATTGATAGAAATAGACAGCGAATCTGTAAGGTACCTTCTCGAGAAATGGCCACAACTAGGGCCTGTCCTATACCAGTCTGACTTTCTAAAAACCAATCTCACCAAACTCTTCACGGGAAAGTTTTCAATTATCGGCAATTTTCCCTACAACATCTCCTCTCAAATATTCTTCAAGGTTCTGGACTACAAAGAGCAAATACCCGAAGTGGTCTGTATGATACAGAAAGAGGTGGCAGAAAGGATTGCAGCTCCCCCCGGTTCCAAAACCTATGGCATACTCTCAGTGCTTCTGCAAGCATGGTATGACATAGAATATCTCTTTACCGTGAGCGAAGGAGCGTTCGTACCTCCTCCGAAGGTCAAATCGGCTGTAATCCGCCTTACACGCAACAGTCGTACCGGGCTGAATTGTGACGAAAAGCTCTTTAAAAGTGTAGTCAAAACTGCATTTAACCAGCGTCGTAAAACACTCCGCAACTCCTTAAAACCTCTTATTGCAGATCTTGCTGAGCCGGGGAAACAATCTTTAGAAGAGCGTCAAGTTGTTGAGGCCCGACCGGAACAACTATCATCCAATTCGATTCCATTTGCCGAGTCACGCCCCGAGCAGCTCTCTGTCGAACAATTCATCACGCTCACGCAAGCATTGGAAAGTTAAACAAATCCATAGTCCTAAATGACACAAAAAAAGGCGACCATCGGGTCGCCTTTTTAAGCTTTAGTAATGCTACTTGCTAGGTATCGATTAGAAGCGAATGCCAAGCTTCAGTTGAGGAAAAGCAAACGCTCTGATGTTGTGATTCATAGCATAGTATGCATCTTGTCCCTGCACTTGCAAGTGTAATAGCGAATACTGATAGAGGACAGGAGCCACTTCAAAGCTCAGAATAAGACCCTGAGCCAATGAGTAGCTAACACCTGCTGTCAGTCCTCCGCCAAATCCCAATACCTGAGCACCCCTAAGGGAAGGGCGATACAGTGCGATATCATCGAACTGCGTGCCGCTGCCTGTAGCGGGCTGATTCCAGGGATTGTTGTTCTGCTGACCCACTCCTGCGAGAGGATCATTGATCCCGGGAACCTGGGGGCCGTTGTTAGTGGTGCCACCAAAATTGGTGTCATCCTCTACGGTCTGTCCGGTATAAGGATAATATGCTTCTATACGGGCCAACTTGAACTGTCCCATCACTCCTATATAAGGATTGATGCGCGGATTCTTCGTATTGAAATAGAAGTTTGATCCGATTTGTGTCATCAAACTGTGAGTAACAGCGCCCAGAATAGCTATATGTGCATAAATATCACCAACGCCTACCCGCACATTAACCTGTGAAGGGTCAATGTGGTCAACGTTGAGGTTTGCATCGTCGGTGAATGCACCTTCGATGAAATCCTTTCTAGGCTGCATGTTGACATTGTAAGCTCCCATAAGGTTGAGATCCCATCTGTCTGCGACGAAATATCTGGCCTGGAGACCTACTATGTTAACAAGACTGTTTACGTTTAACGACCCAATGTTCAAGACGTAGGTAGATAAATCTGCCGAAATGTTGTCGTTACCCAGTCCAAGGAACTCTTGAAGACCAAGTCCTTGAACGGATAGACCCACTCCGATAGGGCCACCATCCGCATTTGGCAATAGATAGTACAGACCTGACATATCATTGAAGAACTGTCCCTGTCCCAGAGTAAGATCTATTTGCCATTGTCCCTTTTGAGGAGCAAACATACACTCGCAACCCTCCTCGGGTTGTGCCATTGCTGGCACAACCATAAGGATAGTCAATAGTAATATGCTTAATTTCTTTAACATTGTTTCTGTTTTAAAAATAATCACTTAAGATTCAATCAGATTGTTTGATTAATTCAAAAGTTTGGCGATAGTTGCGTTGTACTCAGCCTCAGCAGCATCGAGATATGTCTTGCAGACTGCAACTACTTCCTCGAGTGTATCAACTCTACCCCTCTGCTCCTTAACAGCCATCTCGAGAGGATCGTAACCTGCCTCGAAAGCTGCAAGAACCTGCTTCCAGTAACGGAGTTGAACTGTACAGTCTTCGAGATACTTGGTCCAAGCCTCTCTGTACTCCTTCTGGAACTCGTTGTAATTATTGAAGTACTCAAGCAGAGTAGCAGCTCCGTCAGCATCGTAATCTTTCTTGATAGCCTCAACGTTAACGTTGTAGGTATTGTCAAGATTTACGTTGAGAACATACTTCTGCCAATCATAGGTGTAGATCTTGGTAGCAGCCGTGTATGCAGGATCGAGAATGGCCTTGATAGCGTTGAGATGCATAATCACGTGATTTGCAGTGCGTGTAGCAATCATCCACTCTTTGAGTTTAGCAGGATAGTCTGCGAGGAACTCATTTGCCCACTCGAGCTGTTTGCCACCGAGATCATATTCGCCATTCCATATCGTCAGACCTTCGTGGTCGAAGTACTTCTTCATGGAACTAGGTACGTTGTGTGTATTGGCATCAGGCTTTGCAATTGCAGGTACAACCTTACCTTCCTTATTGCCGGTAAGCTCGAGGAGGAGTGCTTCCTTCTTAGCTTTCAAATTTGCCTGATATGTTGCCCAAGCTACCTTGTTAAAGTCATATGCTTCTTGAGCGGCATTATACTTGTTCTGCATCTCGGCCCTCTTGGCATCGAAGTCAGCCTCAATACCATCTACATAAGCCTTGATCTCTGCAAGAGTAGCACTGTAGGTAGTCTTAGACTGCTCGATAATAAGATCCTGCTCAGCGAGAAGCATAGCACGGAACTCAGTAGGTCTACCCGGTGTTCCGAGGATAGCTGACTGATTGTTAACATCATTCCACTGGTGAGTCAGAGGCAATGTTGCCTTGTTGGGGTCAACAAG
>JAAZEZ010000036.1 GCA_012511975.1 Bacteroidales bacterium
CTTAATAGTTTTGAGAGGTTTTATGAAAGGTACTTATTCGAAAGTGGTCCCTCAGGGACTCGAACCCTGGACCCCAACATTAAGAGTGTCGTGCTCTACCAACTGAGCTAAGAGACCTTTTCCCGTTTTGGGAGTGCAAATTTAGATATATTTTTTGCTTCTGCAAAATTATTGCAGCAATAATCACCCTTTGACAGAGAAAATTCTCTCCACTGAGGATTCGAACGCTGCGATGTCCTCATCAGTTGTATCCCACGAGGTTACAAGACGCGCCTCCCCTGCCTCCTCATTCCAGTAGTAGAAAAAATATTCTTTCATAAGCTCCTCGAGAAAATCCTTTGGCGCATAAAAGAATAGCTGGTTGCTCTCTAGCTTCTGCGACAGACGTATCTGAGGATATTTCTTCAGCACATTGAACAGTTTTAAAGCCATATTGTTGGCATGATTGGCATTTTGGCGCCAAATTCCCTCTCCAAGATAGGGTAGAAATTGAGCAGCGAGATAGCGTTGTTTAGAGGCCAATTGTGCCGACTGCTTCCGATAGTACTTGATGTTTTCGGATATTTCCGGAAGGAAACTGATTACCGCCTCCCCCATCATCATACCGTTCTTAGTGCCGCCAAAGCTGAGGATATCCACTCCTGCATCGACCGTCATCTCCTTGAAAGTACAATCCAACGCAACACAAGCGTTCGCCAGACGTGCGCCATCCATATGGAGAAAAAGTCCAAATGAGTGTATAAAGTCAGCCAGCCTCTTTACCTCATCCAGAGTATAGAGAGTGCCCAGTTCGGTAGCCTGTGATATATAAACTGCACCGGGTTGTGAATGATGACAAACACCGAAATTCGTGAGATGAGACTTGACCAATTCCGGTGTAAGCTTGCCGTCTGGAGTCGAAACCGGGATCAAAGGACAGCCGCTCATTTTGGCAGGGGCTCCGCACTCATCTACAAAAATGTGTGCTGTAGAAGCGCAGATAATAGAGTTGAAAGGGCGCGTCACTGCCTGCAATGCCACCGAATTAGCTCCCGTACCATTGAACACAAGAAAAGGATCAGCACTAGCGCCGAAATGTTCTTTTATCAATTTTTCCGCAGTTTCACTCCACGGATCATCACCATAACCTACCGCATGGTCTTTATTGGCTTTTATCAAAGCGTCCATCACTAATGGATGGACGCCTGAATTATTGTCACTTGCGAAACTTCTCATTTGCCGATATAAGCTTTAGCATCAGGAATCGCCTCTATGAGTTTCTTGATTCGGTTTTCATCGCTGGGATGTGTACTGAGAAATTCGGGCATGGAAGCACCGCTGTTTGCAGTCATTGCCTGCCAGAAAATTGGGGCTTTGTCAACATCATATCCGGCAATAGCCATTATGATAAGGCCGATCCTGTCAGCCTCATATTCATGCTTGCGCGAATAAGGTAAAATCACACCAAACTGTCCTCCGAGTCCAAATGCAATCTCGAAAAGTGCCTGAGTGGTATCTGATTTCCGGCCGGCCACCGAACCGAGGACCGAACCCGCCATGCTCATGAGGTTCTGTTGACTCATACGTTCATTACCGTGCTGAGCAACAGCATGGGCTATCTCGTGTCCCATAACCACAGCAATGTAATCAGGAGTATTTGTGAATTTCATTATGCCTTCATAGAAGACAATTTTACCATTGGGAAGACAAAAAGCATTGACCTCTTCGGACTCCACTACCTGAAAATCCCATTTCAGTCCCTGGAGATAATGTGTCTCACCTATTGAAGTGAGATACTTCTCAAGAGCAGTAGTCATTTTATAGCCAACTTCCTGTACAGCTGACGTTATCTGTTTGTTGGTCGAGAGCTTGGCTTTTGTCATAAACTCCTGATAAGATTGGTCTGAAAGAGACGAAATCTGGGAGTCTGAATAGAGCAGTACTCTTTTGCGTCCCGTAAAAGCCACCGAGCTGCAGGCAACAGTCACCATGACCGCTACCACAGCATAGACAACCCTTTTGAAATAACGTTTCATGACAATTTATTTCTTTTTCTTAAAGAGAGAAATTATCCATAGAAGAATCACGGCACCAAGGACAGCGGTCAGTAATGTACCCCAGATACCACCCCAGCTGATGCCTAACCAGCCGAGAACCATACCGCCCAGAAAACCTCCGACGATACCTACAAGGAGATTGATCCAGAAACCGAATCCACCGCCTTTCATGATTTTACCTGCAATAAAACCGGCTAAAGCGCCAATAAGAATTGAAAGAATTATGCCCATAATCAAATATTTTAAGTTTATAATTGTTCGTTAGAAGAGAACGGTCTGTAAAATTAGAAAAAAAATGTGAGTTGGACAATTTTATAAATGGTCATGACCCGGCATTTATTTCCAGAAGGGATCGATGCTGGTTTCCACCTTTTTTGCAAGATCGACACCTATCTTGGCAGGCAGATTTACAAAGAAATCCATACCCAACTTGTTCTCAAGTGCAGAAATGGTCATCGACTGCTTCATCATTGTAGTATAATCGTTGGAGTAACCTCTGTGTTCGAAATAGAAGGCAACGCCTACAAAACCTTTAGTTGAACCACCTATTGAGGCATTCTGCTTATAGCCCAGGAGTGCCTTGTAATAGCCGGTGGGGACGGTGACCTTCTTGCCTTCGTTGTCATTGACAAATTCCGTGCTGCCATCGATCACGCATCCGGTAACAACGTATAATGTGTCTAGTTTTTTTGACCAGTCACGTACCGTGGTTTCAAGAGTGGCCCAGATATTCTCGTTGAGAGCACCTCGCTGAGGAGTTATATTAGTACCATAGAAAGTCTGGATGTTGGCTTCATAAGAATAGCGGTCAGCTGAAGGGAGCTGATGACCTCTTTGGAAAGATCCTCCGCTATAGCCTCTAAATAGTACCGGCTGATATTCGCGTGGAACCTTGGGATTGAGGTCCCAGAGATCCGCACGACTGCCGGTGCTGATGAGTCCCCTGTTGAGCGGATAGGCCACCCAGTGAGCTACAAGAGCCTTAGGATCCCAGTAGAATGAATAATTGCGGACATACTTTCCTCCAATGTTGGCACTATGAGTAATGAAATAGAGGCCATCCCCCTCTTTTGTTGCGGGAAGTTCAAGCCAATTGGTCAATTTGTCACTCTTAAGTTCTGTGGCTATCCCATTGATCTTGTCAGAACCCTTCTGTAAAAAGTTTTGTTGAACACGTTCACCTGCACAACTGAGGGTCAGCGTACAGCTGCGTGAGTCCTGAGAGTCATTGGCATCCCAGTTTAGCGCTACGTTGCTGGAATTGCCGCTACCGCGTAATGAGATTTGGCGATCATTTGAAGAATAAGAACTGAGCCATACCCAGTCAGCAGAGGCAACGCTGGAACTTTCGATTGTGAGAGTCCAGTCACCGGAAGCCTTGATGCTTATAAATTGGCTACCGGCAACAGATTCGGCCTCCGGTAGCAGTATGGAAAGTGAAAGTTCTTCCTTTGGTTTACAAGATGAAAGAAAGAGTAATGACAGCACAAAAGCCGTCAAAATCGGAATTGGATTATTAGTTATTCTGGGAAGTTTCATAACTCTATTTTGCTGTTCTTTTGCTTAAAGAGGGTAAAATTATGGAATACTCTCTTTTACCCTACAAATATATTCATAACTATCATTTTATCACCTAACATAGAGTGATTCTTTACATTTCTTCAAATAACCAGCTTTTAGCTCTTAATTGTTAATTCTTTATTCTTTATTGCTAATTGCACCACCCTCCATCTCCCCTCATACAGACTCAACCCGCACCCCGCAACCCGCACCCTGCAACCCGCACCCCGACATCAGTCTCTTCTAAATATGTCTCTTGTATAGACTTTGTCACGAACGTCATCCAGCACACTATCATATCGGTTTGCTATGATGGAATGACTTCTGGACTTGAATTCTTCAAGGTTGTTGACCACTTTAGAACCGAAAAATGTAGTTCCATCTTTAAGGGCGGGCTCGTAGATAATGACCGTAGCTCCTTTTGCCTTGATACGTTTCATCACACCTTGAATCGAACTCTGACGAAAATTGTCGGAATTCATCTTCATTGTCAAGCGGAAGACTCCAATAATACATTCTCTCTCCCGTTCTGCATCGTAAGCGGCATTTGATCCATAATAACCGGCCATTTTGAGTACTCTATCAGCTATGAAGTCCTTCCTGGTTCTATTTGATTCCACTATCGCACGCATCAGATCCTGCGGCACATCGGCATAATTTGCCAGCAATTGTTTGGTATCCTTCGGCAGACAATATCCTCCATAACCGAAAGAGGGGTTATTGTAGTAATCACCTATACGGGGATCCAGACTTACGCCACGGATGATCTCGTGAGTATCCAGTCCTTTCATCTCTGCATATGTGTCGAGTTCATTGAAGAAAGATACCCTGAGTGCCAGAAAGGTGTTAGCAAAGAGTTTGACCGCCTCAGCCTCCGTAAATCCCATAAAAATTGTCTCCACATTTGGTTTAAGGGCCGCTTCATCTAGAAGTGAAGCGAATCTACAGGCCGCCTCC
The DNA here is from genome assembly GCA_012511975.1 of Bacteroidales bacterium. Taxonomy (GTDB): domain Bacteria; phylum Bacteroidota; class Bacteroidia; order Bacteroidales; family UBA932; genus Cacconaster. The sequence goes on from JAAZEZ010000036.1 coordinate 4,554, forward strand.
ATAAGTCTGGGATTGCTTTTATCCGTCCCGACAATTATACGTGAGGGATAAAGATTGTCATAAAGAGCCTTGGATTCGCGGAGGAACTCCGGTGAAAACATTATGTTGTCACAATTATATTTTTTACACACCTGCACAGTAAATCCCACCGGAACGGTACTCCTTATGACCATCATGGCATTAGGATTATGTTTCATCACGGTTTGAATAACCGTCTCCACTGCAGAAGTATCAAAGAAATTGAGTTTGGGATCATAATTGGTAGGAGCTGCTATTACCACAAAATCAGCATCTTTGTAGGCTGTTTCGGCATCAAGCGTTGCTGTAAGGTCTAGATCTTTTTCGGCAAAATATTTCTCTATATATTCATCCTGAATGGGAGACTCTCTGCGATTGATCATTTCTACCTTTTCGGGAATGATATCCAATGCCACAACCGTGTGACGCTGGCTCAAAAGCGTTGCCATCGAAAGTCCGACATATCCTGTACCGGCTACTGCAATTTTCATATCTGTTATCTTTTTATCAACTATTTTTCAAAATAAAAATCCTTATACCATTCCACAAAAGCGCACAAGCCCTCCCTCAGTGGTGTCGCGGGCTTAAAGCCGAAATCTCTCTCCAGAGCAGAAGTGTCGGCAAATGTTACCGGCACATCTCCCGGCTGCATAGGCACTAGTTTCTTATGCGAATCAAAATCATAATCGGCAGGTAACAACTCTGCACGTACCAATTCCTCCTGAAGAACAGCAACGAAATCGAGCAGATTCTCGGGAGAACTGTTGCCAATATTATAAAGCGCATAAGGGGGTACAGGAAGCCCATCCTCCCCTACCGACCTCTTGGGAGCTTTCTGCATAACACGTACCACACCCTCCACTATGTCATCTATATAAGTAAAATCGCGCTGACAGTTGCCGTAGTTAAATATTTCAATTGTTTCCCCCTTTACCAATTTCTCCGTAAAATCGAAATAGGCCATATCCGGACGACCGGCAGGACCATAAACCGTAAAAAAGCGCAATCCGGTGGAGGGAATGTCGTAAAGCTTGGAATAGGCATGTGCCATAAGTTCATTGCTCTTTTTTGTGGCAGCATAGAGCGACACGGGATTATCAACCTTGTCTTCCGTCGAATAGGGCACCTTTTTATTGGATCCGTAAACCGAAGAGGAGGAGGCAAACACAAGGTGTTTCACACCACCTTCATACCTGTCATATGAATGGCGACAGGCCTCCAGGATATTATAAAAACCAATCAAATTGGCCTCGATATAGGCATCCGGATTAATAATGGAGTAGCGAACACCTGCTTGCGCTGCCATATTTACTACAATCCGTGGCTTGAATTGGCTAAAAACACGATCCATTAATTCCTTATCCGCAATATTGCCCTTGATAAAGATAAAGTCGTCATTCGATAACAACTTCTCCAGTCTGGCCTCCTTGAGACGGGGATCATAGTAATCATTCAGATTGTCTATACCCACTACCAAAGGATGGTCAAATCTGCGAAAAATCTCTTTTACAAGGTTTGCGCCAATAAATCCTGCTGCTCCTGTTACAAGTACATTCATTTTTAACCCTGGATTCGGCTTCTTTAAAGCCCCGATCAGTTGTTACTGTCGGGGCCACAATCTTAATGGATCTCTGTTCTTACAAAGAGCTACAAAGTAGCATATTTGCGGCCATATTCCATCTGCTGATCGATGAAACTATCGCCATAGACAATCTTGTAGTCAACCACCTGGCCATCTTTCTCAACAGGAACGATATCGGGGTTGATAAAGCCGCGATAGGGCTTAAGTTCAAGTTTTGCATATCTATCCCTCACTTCTTTATGGAGATCGGGATCTATATCGATAGCATATTTGAGCACAAGTGCCTTACCTGCCTCGTAATCGCCCTCTGACTTGATTCTCTGTATTTCACACAGAAACTCCCCAAAAAGCTCTCTCAGTCGCTCAAAGTCATTGATAACAAAGTAGGTCTTTCCGTCACGCACCTTTTTTTCAATAACGTTTTCAGCCTGGCCATGTTCAAACACCCACTCAGAGATGAGTTTGCGATTCTGCATATGAGCCTGTGTGTTGGTTTTTCCTAGTTCCACTCTTGTAAACTGAGTAAAGATACCATTGCGAATATAGTTCATATACTCAGCTTTGTAAGCTTCGGGATCATCAAGAATGCCGAGTTCTACAAGTTTGGGATCGGCAATATAATAAAGAGCAAAAAGGTCTGCACGTGACTCCTCAATGGTTGAGCTATACTCTTTAAGTGCATTGGGAGAAACACCAGGAAGCAGCTGGCCGGAACCATGACCAAGACATTCATGTAGGTCAGTATGAAGATCTCCCGTTACTGAACCATATTTCCTACAGAAATCAATCTCCTCCTGATCCCACGCAAATTCTGTCAGAACGCTTTTAGGGCTCTGCTCAGTTGCTTTATCATAAGCCTTGGTTATATTGGCAATGGTCACTGATTTGGAACCATGTTCCTTGCGGATCCAGGCCGCATTAGGCAAATTAATGCCAATAGCTGTTGCGGGATAGTTGTCACCCGCGATACAGGCTACATTGATAACCTTGGCGGAAACACCCTTTACCTCATCCTTTTTAAAACGGGGGTCAACGGGTGAATTGTCTTCAAACCACTGGGCATTTTCACTAATGATCTCAGTACGACGTGAAGCTTCTTTATCACGGTATTGCACAATGCCTTCATAGGTGGCTTTGCGGCCTAAAGGGTCACTGTAATCCTCAACAAAACCATTTATAAAGTCGATATCGGAATCTACATCCGAGACCCAGGAAACATTATACTGATCCCACATATGCAGATCACCTGTCTTATAATACTCAATAAGTTCCGCTATATAGCGTTTCTGGAGATCATTCTCAGCTACCTCCGCAGCAGCTTCAAGATGGCCTATAATAACTTTGAGAGCGTTGCCGTAGAGACCGTCAGCCTTATAAACCTGCTCAACTATCTTTCCGTCCACTTTTACAAGACGGCTATTAAGACCATGTGAGATCGGACGCGGATCGCCGGGCACTTCACGCGCATCGTAGAATGCGTTAACCTCAGCCGTAGTAACTCCTTCATAAAAGTTGACAGCAGATGCAGCTACAAGATCTTTTTCTGTACCCTGATATATCATCTGTGGATAGAGTTCGGGATCAAATATCACAGGAAGAAGTTCCTCTTTTGCATCGGAACATCCCGCTTCATCCATTAAAGAGGCGAAATACTCCATTGAACATCCGGGAATAATCTTATCAAGGGCATAATGGTGATGAATGCCATTGCTGAAAAAGACTCTTTTGGCATAAATCATAAACTCGTCAAACTCCGGACCTGACTTGCCTCCGCAATTCTCAATTATCGCTTCCAATACCTTTCGGATAGGGAGATTGTACTTGAAGTTTTGCACCCAGATGATATCACGACCTGCTTTTGCCGCCTCAGTCAGATGATAAACATACTCCTTCTGCTGCAGTGTGAGACCATCCCAATTGGGAACTTGGTACCTCAATACCTCAATATCGGCAAAGTGATCTATAGAATAGATGAACTCCGTTTGATCCTCTCCTGTTGAACAGGCGTTAAGGGCTACACCGAGCCCAACAATTATAATCATACTTCTGAAAAAATTCATAACATAGTGTTTTATATATACTCCGAGGGAGTTTATCAATCTTGTAGGTCTGTAAAAATAGGCGGCATAATCGATATCCTTGCGAATCATATTTTCGCCTTTTACTGCATTGATCTCGAGTTCTCTAATTTGCGACTCAAGCTGTTTCATTGTCTTAATTTTACTGTAATCCTTCCTCATCTTTCTCGAAAAATAAAGTGATGAAAGCCCTTACCAGCCCGTTGACAAAAATACGCTTCCTAAACAGGAAGAACACAAGGGCAACGACAAGGAAAATACCTGCAATTATGAGCATCCCATAAGCTTGGGAGCCTAAAATCTCTCCAAGCCAAACACCAAGTGCCATTGCCAGGAAAGAAAAAGCGACCAATATGACCAAAACTATAACAACCCAAGCAAATAGTACCGCAAGCGAAGCGGTAAGGCGCTTAGTAGTTTTAAGTTTGAGCTGGTCAAGACGGTTGTCGGCATAATCTTTTACTGAATTGCCGATATCCTCGAGAGGCCCGAGAAAAGTCCTGGGATCCATAGCCGAAAACTATCTGAGGGACTCTTCGACAGCGGCCTTAGCGGCTTCACTGGCTTTTCTTGCCCTACGTCTGATATCTGAAGACTCCTTATGGATTTTATCCTCTACATCTTCAGCAAAATCCTTGACTGCTTTCTTGGCAGATTCGTAACCTTTTTTCGCAGCATCTACACCCTCATTGAGAGTACTCTTGATTTTTACACGGGCTCGCTCGCCCTTTTCAGTGGACAGGAATATGGCAGTAGCGGCCGCACCAATAAGCGCTCCTGTCAAAAATGAGATAATGGTTGACGGTTTCATGCTTTGTTGATATTATTGTTCAGTTACAAATATACAAATTATATTTTTTTCTGTACCTTTGCGTCATGAAAAAAAGGGGTTTTATTCGCATTTTAGTGCTTTTTGCACTGTTATTCTGCGTTTCATCTTGCTCAATCACTTCATGCAAAGAGAAACCTGAAGATGAAAAGGTAAGATCAGTACTTCTCTATATCAGTGCCAACAACAATCTATACAGCTATGCTGAAGAGTGTATCCAAGACCTTAAAAAGGGCTACGTCCCTCAATATCAAGATAAGAGCGAGATACTGCTTGTATTTTACCATACCCCGGGTAAAACACCCACTCTATCCAGATACAGCTGCAATAAAGATGGAGTTGTGATCTGCGAGACCATTTGCATCTACGAACAGGAGATGAACTCTTCACAGGTTAGTTCTTTTAGCCGCGTGGTGGCAGATGCAGAGCGCACTTACCCTGCTACCGAGCGTGGACTCATCCTCTGGTCTCATGCAACCGGATGGCTACCGGAGGGCTATTACGCCAATCCCCTGGACATGGCCGGAGATAAATCTTTACAACCGGTAGAGGACCCCTATCGCTTTCTGGTAAAATCTAATGAGGGGGAGCCTCTGCAGAAATCATTCGGCAGCGATAACAATAGTGAAATGGAAATCACCGATCTGGCTACAGCACTCACACACCATTACGAGTTCATCCTCTTTGACTGCTGCCTGATGGGTGGTATTGAGGTGGCTTACGAGTTCAAAGACAAGTGCGAATATATACTCTTCTCCCCGACTGAAATACTTGCGGATGGATTCCCCTACCACAAGATGTTCAGCCCTATCTTCAATTTGGAAAACCGTGAAGAGGCCCTAAAGCAGATATGCTCAGACTATTTCGAGGTCTACGATGCACAGACAGGCATCTACAGATCGGCTACCGTATCTATGGTTAAGTGCAGCGCACTTGAAGATCTTGCCAGAGTCTGCGCCTCCATCTACCGCAACAATCAGGACTCCATTCTCACCATGGACGAATTCCCACTACAAATATACTACCGCTACAATAAGCACTGGTATTATGATTTCGAGGATATTGTCTCAAGAATAGCCACTCCGGAGCAATATACAGAGTTCAAAACAGCCCTAAACAATGCTATAGTTTACAAAGCGGCAACCGACATATTCCTCAATATCAACATTGAGAGATACAGCGGACTGAGTACCTATCTGCCACGCGCCCGATACAAGATACTTAATGACTTCTACAAGACTCTTAAGTGGAACATAGCCACCGGCTATGTGAAGTAGCGGTGCGGGATGCGAGTTACGGGGTGCGAGTTCCGAGTTTTGAGTTCTGAGTGTGGAGTGTGAAGTTTCGGGTTGTGAGGAATTTTTAACAAAAAAAGGGTGAAATCCGTTTGATTTTGGGAAATTTTGTTATCTTTGCGCCGCTTTAAAAGGATCTGTTCCTTTTGGTGCAATGGGGTCCGGAAAGACCGGACTGAGTAACACATTTTAACTTTTATACACAATGAAACAGATTGAACTCAAAGGTGAGCTCAGAACCACCGGCAGAAAAGCAGATGTGAAAAGCATCCGCAGAGCAGGAAGAGTACCCTGCGTACTTTATGGAGAGGGCGTAGAGAATACCTCTTTCTCAGTTGACGCACAGGATTTGAAGGCTATTACCCACACTCCCAATTCCTACATCATCAACCTCAATATCGACGGAAAGAACCAGCTTGCGATATTTCACGCGGTACAATACCATCCCGTGACTGACGAGGCTCTTCACGTTGACTTCCTCGCAATATCGGCTGACAAGCTGGTAACAATTGATGTTCCCATTGTCCTTACAGGTAGCTCTGAAGGTGTAAAAATGGGTGGCAAGCTTATGGTACACTCACGCAAGCTCCGCGTTCGTGGTCTGATCGACGAGCTTCCAGACGAGCTTAAAGTTGACGTTACACATCTCCAGCTCGGTAAGCAGATTTATGCAGGTAAACTTTCATTCGATAAAGTTCAGATCGTTTCCCCGAAGAACACTCTCATCTGTGCTGTCAGATTGACACGTTCAGCTATTGCTGCCGCCGCAGCCAAGGAAGAAGAATAGTCTATTTAATAGCCTATGAAGTATCTAGTTGTCGGATTGGGCAATATCGGCGCAGAATACGCCGGAACCCGCCACAATATAGGTTTTATGGTATTGGATGCCTGGGCTCAGGCGTCCAATACCGTATTTAAGGTAGACCGCTATGGTACGATTGCCGAAATATCATTCAAAGGCAGGAAATTCATCCTTCTAAAGCCCTCCACATATGTAAATCTAAGCGGAAAGGCTGTTAATTATTGGCTCCAAAAACACAAGTTGACAAAAGAAAATTTAATAGTAGTCGTAGACGACCTCGCCTTGCCTTTCGGCACACTACGCATGAGGAAAAAGGGCAGTGACGGCGGTCACAATGGTCTTAAAAATATCGACTACACGTTGGCATCAAACGACTATGCCCGATTGCGCATAGGTATCGGCAACGGGGGTTTTGCTGAAGGAGGTCAGGTAGATTTCGTGCTTGGAGAATTTATTCTTGAAGAGAAACGTCAATTGCAAACCGTACTTGATGCGGCAATCAATGCCATAAAATGTTATGGTACGGAGGGTATCGATCAGGCGATGACTCTCTTCAATCACCCATTATCATCATCTACAAAGAAAGAGGAATAGAGCTCGTCCATCTGACGACGTTCCTTTTTAGTGGGCCTTCCGGTTCCCCTGTCTCTCTTGATAAAAAATGTCTCCGTCGGAGCCTTGAGCTTATCAAGTTCGCTCTGTGGAGTTAGGTTTTCAGCATACTTTTCTACCTCTTTTGCCCCCTGGCGCTTTTCCAGCGGGCTAAGCACCTTATAGGTGTAGTGCACAGAACCTTTACGTATTGATATGGTATCGCCTGCCTTAACCTCTTTCGATGGCTTGGCTTCATTACCGTTTACGGTCACTTTGCCGCCCCGACAAGCATCGGTAGCGTCTGCACGAGTTTTGAAGACTCTGATAGCCCAGAGATATTTATCTATACGTGTGGAATCCATTGTATCATGATTTATGGTTATGTCCGCAGTGGCAATGCTCACCATCTTCCTCGTCACAGTCGGAATCGGAATCACCGCAATCAGCACTGACATTCTCATCGATATAGTCGTCTACCTCCTCAGCCGGCCTGAGCCAGACTTCAAGCAGTAAGGTATCCTTTTCGAGAGGAACTATAAAGAAGTCGTCGAGAGAAGCAGGAATAAGGATAGTACCTCCCTTTGAGATATCATATGAAACTTTTTTTCCTCCTTCCATTACCTGGAATGAGGCAGAGCCCTGAGTGCAGATATATATGATGAAGCTGTCATAGCGTTCAGTATAGATATGCCGGGATTCCTGCAGGTCAACTGCACTGATTATGAAGTTGTCGCTCTCAACCAAGGGTCCGCGGGTGGTATCCGTTGGTATTACCAGCGATGAAAGATTACTCGCAGAGTAGTCAATACAATCAATAGCCTCCTCCAGATGCATTTCCCTGGCGGTTTTAGGGTCAAACTCACGTTCCCAATCGTAGAGACGGAATGTAATATCCGAAGGTTGCTGGATTTCGACCAATCTTATGCCACCTACGGCGGAATGCACAATACCCGGTTTGATATGGAAGTTATCACCTTTACGTGGACGAATCTCATTGAGCAACTGAACAACGGTACCATCCTTACACTTATCATAAAATTCTGTAGCAGTAACCTTCCTTTTGAATCCGAGATAGATTCGTGCACTCTCATCCGCGTCCAAAATATGCCAGAACTCCTCTTTACCATAGTTATCATAACGCTCCAAGGCGATTTCGTCATCGGGATGAACCTGCACGGAAATATCTTTACTTATATCAAGCAACTTTACAAGTACCGGGAACTGTAGATTGTACATATCAAACACCTTGTCCCCTACCAGATCGCCAAGATAGGTCTCAAGCACATCAAAAAGGGAATTTTCAGCAAGAAAGCCCTCGCTAACCACGGTGCTCTCATCGCCCAGATCAGCGATCTCCCAGGACTCTCCGATATGGGAGAGATCTATTTCTTCTTCGGGATCGGGATGTTTGGAATACTCTTTGACCAGGCGATTACCGCCCCAGATTTTAGTTTTCAGAATCGGCTGGAATTTCAGCGGATAGAGTTTTTTTACCATCAGTAGAATTAAGTTTCTTTATAAACAATAATGTAATACAAGTGAATACAATAATTGCAACAGCATAGGTTAATGCATACCAACCTGTGCTAAGCATATCCGAAAGTGCAACATCAATAGGTAAATCAGGAAAAAACCTGGCCAGAATCATCGCTGAGAAATTATTTACAAAATGAAGAAAGATTACCAACCAAATTGAACCACTTTTCCAGTATACCCAGCCGAAAAATGCGCCCAGGGCGAAAGCCGGAATTGCCTGCCAGGGATTGAGATGTAGCAATGCAAACAGAAATGCAGACCAGAGAATCGCTTTGATGGGAGAAATATGTTCTAGCATTCCTCTTAGCATCATGCCTCTACATAGAAACTCCTCACAAAGCGGAGCGAGAATGATAACAGAAATAAATGAATCTATCGGAGAAGATTTATAAAACAACATCTCAAATAGCTCTTTTATGCTATCAGGCATAGGTATGAGCGAAACCAATGGCTCGATGATGACTGAAATGCATAGGGTGGCAAGGCCTGCAAGAAAAAACACCAGAACCGGAGGCAAGGAGCCAAAAGATGGACTATTGATTTTGCGTGGTGCAGTCAGTTCGACAACCTCATATTTCTGATACTCCATCTTCGCCTTGAAATAGATAAAAACGAAGACGGGTAACATTGCACAGAGATAAAAAACTGAGGTCGATTCCCAGAAAACGGAGTTGCCTGAAACCAACTTAGGAATAGCACCTAAAAACGACCCTAGAAACACAAAAATGAGTACCAAAAGCCAGCTCTGGCCTAGAGAAGGGGCATAATAACGCAGGTTCCGCAGTGTCGACATCATCTCTTTTTTATTTCAAAATTAGTATTATTTGACTACTTTTGCAAAAAAAGAAACGGCAATGAGATTGTGGAACAACTTTCTGGGATTCAGACAAAGGATCTTGTCACACAAAGTGTGGCGGATAGTCTTCAGCAAGTATGCCATAGTCACCTTAATTTTCCTGCTCTTTCTGCTGTTTGATACAAATAACATCGCACAATGGTTCAAGACCGGATCAACCCTCCGTTCCCAGGAGCGCCAAATCAGATCCTACCGAGAAGAGATAAAACAGACTGAAGAGCAACTAACCACCCTCCGGTCAAAAAAGGACTCTATCGAAAGTTTTGCCCGCGAAAAATACTACTTTCTTGAAGATGGCGAAACCGTTTACATTGTAGAATAATCCTCATTTAATCAGATCGTGGGAATTTCATCGGTGTCCTCTTCATCCAGGCGATTTTCCCATAGATATTTTCTTGTTTCCCGGACAATCACCCCGGACAGCAGCAGAACTGATATTAAGTTGGGTATGGCCATAAAGGCATTGGTGATATCTGAAATATTCCACACAAGATTAAGGGACATCACGGAACCGATATAGACTCCAACAATCCAAACACACCTGTAAATCCATATCACAATGCGTGACAGTTTGAAGTTGTGACCGCAGAGATACTCAATAGCCCTCTCGCCATAATAGGCCCATCCGAGTATAGTGGAATATGCGAAAGTAAAAATCCCAAATGCAAGTATAAAGGGACCAACAACGGGGATCTTGCTAAAGGCAGCCTGAGTCAGAGCTGCACCCTGTGTATGATCAATATCGGGATAGGCAATGATACTGCTCACAATCACAAGACCTGTGATAAAACAAATAACTACTGTATCCCAAAAAGTGCCGGTGGAGGAAACAAGAGCCTGACGGACTGGGTTGCGGGTCTTCGCAGCAGCAGCTACAATAGGAGCAGAACCCAGACCCGACTCATTGGAGAAGAGTCCACGGGCGATACCGTAACGACAGGCCATCAAAACCGTTGTGCCGACAAATCCACCTCCGGCTGCACGTGCACTGAAGGCAGATTTAAATATGAGTACAAGTGCCTCACCAAGATAATTCCAGTTGAAAGAAAGTATTACAAAACATCCCAATACATACACGATAGCCATAAAGGGTATCAGGGCCGAGCAGACATTGGCTATACCCTTGACTCCAAAAACAATTACCAGCATCACCAAAATCGCCAGAACGATTGCTACCAAGGTCTTACTAATACCGAAAGTTTCGCCGAGAAGCAGAGAAATGGAGTTTGCCTGTACCGTGTTACCGATACCGAAGGCAGCAATAGCTGTAAAAATAGCAAACAGTACTCCCAGCCACTTCATATTGAGACCTCTCTCAAGGGCATACATCGGACCTCCGAGCATTGTACCGCTCTTGGTCTTGACACGGTACTTAACAGCTAGAAGCCCCTCGGAATATTTGGTAGCTATACCGAACACACCGGTAATCCATATCCAGAACACAGCGCCCGGGCCTCCAAGAGAAACAGCAGTAGCTACTCCTACTATATTACCCGTGCCGATGGTGGCAGCAAGGGAGGTCATAAGTGCTCCAAACTGACTTACGTCACCTGAAGCTCCTTTGTCTTTTTGGAAGGAAAGCTTGATTGCCTTGAAAAGTTTCAGCTGGGGAAATTTGAGGCGAATAGTCATGAAAATGTGGGTTCCAAGCAGCATTATAATCATTGGCCAACCCCAGATAAATGAAGAAAAGTTGGAAATAATCTCGGCAAAATTATTCATACAACAGAAAAAAGATATTTGTGAAGAGCTTTTTTATATCTTTGCAAAGATAGAGAAATGATTTAATTCTAAAAAAAGAATAATGAACCGAAAGATACTGTTCAACACACTTGCAATTATTTTTGCAACGTTATTGCTTTCTTCATCCAGTTGTAAGGATCCTGTAACTCCCGAGCCACCTCCTGAAACGAAAGACCCCGATTACTTTGCCAAGGTCTTTTTGAGAAGGGAATATATGGATGTATACTATTATTGGTACAAGGATGTCAAAAGTACCAACGCAAAGCTTGACCCTCTCAAATACGATATCTATGAGTTCTTTGACGAGATGCTTTATGTCAAGGACAGATGGAGCTGGATGACAGACAAAGAAAGTTATCTCAAAAGCGAAGAGGGTACTGTTACCGGCACCTATGGCGCAAGCATCTCACAACCGATAAAATATTATGGTGATTACGATGTAAAAGTGCGGCTGGTCTATCCCAACTCTCCTTTCGCTAAAGAAGGTGTTACCAGAGGGTGGACTCTTACAGCAATTGGAGGTACAGCCACGATGGAACTCATCAGAGCAGGCAAGTTCAATAGTGAATACAACAAAAGTCCACAGCAGTTTACATTTACTGATACTGAAGGCAACTCACACACCTTTACAGCAACGGCCGCCACAACACTTAGCACAAGAAGTGTTCTGTTGACCAAAATTTTCACCAGTGAGGATTTTGAGGGATTGACCTCTCCTGTCGGATATATGCATTATCTCAAATTTAACGCCAATATGCTGACTGACATTGATAATGCGATGCAATCATTCAGAGAAGCCGGCGTGAAACATCTTATCCTCGATTTGAGATATAACGGAGGCGGTGACGGCCGTGCCAGCCAGCACCTTGTAGACTACGTGGCTCCCAAATCCGCAATCGGAGAAACCTATGTAATCCGCAAACACAATGACCTTCTCGCCTCACAAGACCAATATTCCAAGGTCCAGGGCATAGCAGGTTCTCTTGAACTCGATGCCCTCTATTTTATCACCGGCAAAGGCAGTGCCTCCGCCAGTGAAATGGTTCTGAACGGTCTGGAGCCTCTAATGGATGTAAGACATGTTGGTGACACCACATATGGTAAGCCCAACGGAATGTATGTATTGATGTACCCGGGCGAGAATGCCGATTATACCCGATACAACAAAGGTGATTATAGCAAACTGAAATGGGTATTCCTCCCCATTTGCTTTTATAATCAGAACAAGGATTTTCGCGACATTCCGGACGAAGGTATTGCACCGGCCAACTACCGTCCAGATGATCTTTACCACGATTTCGACACTTCCGAGGACAATATTAAAGCCTGTCTGACACATATAGTGTCCGGCACTTATCCTCCACTGCCGGATAAGCCGACTAAAGCCATGACAAAAACATCGGGGCTAAGACCGGTTAAGATCGCTCTCACACAAGAGGAGAAGGACCCCAAATATGGCTCATACACAATACCTTGGAAAGATCGTTAATTGCTAAAAAATTAAAATATTTTTTATTTATTGAAAAATTATTCCTACCTTTCCAAAAATATTTATTCACCTAACAACTATAATTATATGAAAGAATTACTTGACGCAATCAAAGCTGAAATTGAAGTTTTCTCCAAGAACGCTGAAGCTCAGCTTATTAAGGGCAACAAAGCTGCTGGCACACGTGCAAGAAAAGCTGCTTTGAACTTAAGCAAAATGATGAAAGAATTCAGAAAGGTATCTATGGACGCTTCCAGGTAACCTTTGGTTGTCCGAAAGATTAAGGGGTGTTCGATGCGAACACCCCTTTTGTTTTTACTAATTATTCACCCCTCTAATATGATACCCGTCTTTTGGAGTTCGTTCCATAACCAGACGGTGCGGCCTTTAATCTGAACTACGACAAGCTTGACAATAAGGATAGTTTCTTCTCCTTTCTCCCTGGTATAGGTGATATTGCAAATAACCTCCTGGTCTACCACAGCGGGGAGATCGCTCATAAATGCGATATGCACATATGTTATCTGGTCATCGCTCTGCATACGATAAGTCCTTCGTTTCTCATTGAATGATTTCTGGAATGTATCTTCAGCATAGCGGACAACGCAAGCACCCTTAACATAAAGTCCTTCGTCTGTATTGGCCATAAAGGCCTTTTTCTCAAACGAATCGGTCGGAGTAGGAAATGTTATGGGAGGTGGTTCAGGTCCGGGACAAGAAATAGCCATAGTCACTGCCGTTATTAATAGCAGCAATAACCCTTTGAGAAATGACCATATCCTGTTTTTCAAAATCATATTACTGGCTTATAGTTTTTTTCTTTACAATAGATTCGACCGAATTATCCGGATAGACAATTTCTGCTTTTATCTCGAATGTTCCGTTTCGGTCAAATGTTATTTTTCCGTCAGGTACTTCCACTCCATTCACAATCCATCGGACGGAAATCACTTCCTCTGCAATATTGATTATGGTCAGATGAAGCTCATCCCCTACCTTGTATGATTTGTCCATATCTGCAATCATTGGAAATATTGAGAACATCTCCCTTGTGGAAAAACTCATCTGATAACTCTTTCCAATTATGTTGTCACGTGAATAGAATAGACGACAGTTATATGTGCTTCCCGGCGTAAGATCGGTAAAGAGAAAGTCTCTCTGTGTGGCAGCAACGATTGAGGTATCGGCATAGACGCTGTTTTCAAGGTTCCAGACTATGTTCCATTTGCCACGTGGATCCTCCCTGTCAGTACTCCACTTCAAAAGTGCTGTCCGTTGCTGTGGTTCAATGGAATATTCATTGACAACCGGAATATCCCATCCCTTGTCAACAACTATTTCCAACAACATTCCCGCGGAACCTTTATGGATGTTTGCTATGCCATAGCCGAGGCCTTGACCGGTCCAGTCAAGCAAAGGAAAGGATTGTGACGAATGAATATGCGTAACATTGTTTTGGCCGGGGAAAAAGAGCATAGAAACATCCGAGTAGCTATTGCCTGAAGAGGCAATAGGACGTGCGCAGGGATGTGAAGCACAACCGTTAACCGCATTGTTACTCCAACGCATCTGAGCGCTCATTGAACAAGCGCTCCTAAAGGACTTGTCGATATGATAGACCACAAGACCCTCACCACCGGTATGCGCATCCCAACCGGTACCATCCCTATATTCAAGGTAAAAGTGCTCTCCATGGGAAGAGGCCGGAATGATATATGCTTTTGTTTCCTGATGAACTGGCAGCAATTCTATATTTGTAGTACCATATATGCGGGTTGGCGAAACTGCACCCAGCATCTCCCGTTCGAAAACCGTCAAATAGGGTGGAGTCTTGCCACCATTGTTGTAGTTGCCGCTATCCATTATTGAAAGAGGGCCCAGAAGCAGTGGAGTATATCCCTCTGTTTCACCATTGATATCATACATATCTAAAAGGCCCAACATATGGCAATATTCGTGGCAGATGGAGCCGATTCCGGCAAAATTGCCGCCGGAAGAGCCCGAAAATTCGGAATAACAGGAGAAATTGGAAATTTTCTTGCCGTCAAAATAGAGTTCTGAGGAGGAGATATTCCAGGACTGTGGCCAGATGGTGGCATCTCCGCCCCCTTCTGCTTCGTTGTAACCGGCAAATATTATAAATACATTATCTACAACACCATCACCATCTGCATCAAAATTGGCAAAATTGACTTTAGAATCAACAAGAGTGCAGGCCTGCTCAACCATTTCCTTCACATTACTGTCGGAAGATGTAGGTGTATGTTCACCATAATACCTGTAACCGTTTGGCAACGTTACGGGGTCGGTAATATGGAATGTCAGATCATATCTATCTCCCAGATTATCCCTAAAATACTCTCTGACACTGCCCGTGGCACCATCCTCTGAGTAATTGATTTGGTTGAACAGATTAAAAAGTCGCGATCTTAGGGATTGTGTTGTGAATTTCAGGTCTGAAAACTGTACCGGAATTACCACGGTGCGGATTGTTCTGACTGCCTTTGTAGCAAAATCAGGAGCAAGAAAACTTTTGAAAGACTCCGAAACTATGTGGCGCTTTGAGTGATATACTACAGGAGGTATTGATTTTGCGTATCCACCGATAGGAGAACTATCCACTCGCCTGGTCGAAATATTAAGCACGCCGCGATTGAAGTCTGCATAGTAATAATATCCATCAACGCCCTGTGCCACGATGTAACCGTCAAGAGTGGTTTTAAAGGAGAATGATTCATCACCATTTATCCTCAGCATGAGGAAGGAACCGTCCGGTTGGAACACCTTAACCGGATATGGCGTACTTCTGACTCCGGCTGCCTCCAGGGCAAACACAAAGAGCATGATGATTATTGCAGCGAGATGTCGCATATGCCTATTGGGTGACGAATTAAAACTACATAATTACGAAGAATTATTGAGTTTTCAAAAAACATAACTGCAACTTTGCACAAATTATTGGAAATGAACCCAACTTTAAAATATGACCTTACAATAATCGTCCCAGTTTTTAACGAAAGAGAAAATATCACACGACAGGAGGCAAAAATCTCCGATTATCTAAATAAATCTTTAGGTAAAACAGCCTGTATCTATTTGTCAAGGACGGCTCCTCAAATAGGGGAGATATTATGTTGCGGGAAGCATGTAGCCGACATAATGACTTTCAAGGCTGTAAAATGAGAATAAGGAGAATTATTTTCTAACTTTGCAAAAATAAAATTTTCCAGATGTCAACAAGTGTACCCCATGCCCAACTGCAAATAAGCAAAAGCGGAATGGTTCAGAACTACCAATATTTCCGTTCATTACTCAAACCAAGTACCAAATTGATGATCCTTCTCAAAGCCAATTCATACGGACACGGTGCTGTGGAATTTGCCCGTATGATGGAAGAAGAAGGTGCAGATTATTTCGGAGTAGCTACTCCTGCTGAAGGTATTGAACTCAAGAAAAGCGGAATTAAAGTCCCCATAATCGTACTTGACAGTGGCATTGATAGCTACCCGGATATCTTGAAGCATGATCTGGAAACCGTAATACCAAATTACGAGTCCCTCGTTCGCTTCAGGAAAGAGCTCAAAGAACAAGGAATAACAAGATGGCCCGTACATATCAAACTCGATACCGGTATGCATCGCCTCGGCTTTATGGAACGCGAAATCCCGGCTCTGAAGGAATTGTTATTGGAGTCTCCGGAGATGTTCGTCAAATCAATATTTACACACCTTGCAGCAGCCGATGATCCCCAGCATGACCAATTTACCCTCGGCCAATTCGCTCTCTATGACAGAATGAGCAGCGACTTGATGACAATTCTTCCTGAAAAACCCTTAAGACACGTCCTCAACACAGCAGGTATAGAAAGATTTTCACAATACCAGTATGATATGGTACGCCTTGGCATTGGCATATATGGCATCAGTTATGTTGACCAGAACAAAGTGGTCCCCGTAGTCTACCTCAAGTGCCCGATTATCCAAATTAGAGAACTCGAGGCTAATGACGGCACTGTCGGATATGGCCGTCAGGGCAAACTCGGTCCCGGAACAAAAAAAATTGCTACCATTTGCGTAGGGTACGCTGACGGAGTCAACCGCCACCTGGGTCGAGGCAATGTCTCATTTGAAGTAAATGGTCAGATGGCTCCGACCATAGGCAATATATGTATGGACATGTGTATGCTGGATATTACCGGAATTGATGCAAAAGTGGGTGACACCGTCACGATATTCGGAAAAAAACCGAGAGCGATCGACCTTGCAAACATCCTGGAAACAATACCTTACGAGATATTTACTTCAATAGCCAAAAGGGTGAAGAGAGTGGTTGTGGATTAAGAATCCGCTATCTTGAGAACAAGTTCCTGAAGCAACTCTCCGTCAGTAGCATTGCCACGGGCGTTGCTTTTGCTTTTCTGGTCATAATCCTTGAGCAGAGCTATTACTTTCATCGTCTTCTTGACCGGATAGTGGCTGATAGCCGTATCATATTCGCTCCCGAAATAGGGATGAATGCCAAGCTGGGAAAGTATCGTATTCCTCGGTACTCCCTCCTGTAGCAGTGCATGGTATCTGAGGATCCTTATAAAATGAGATGAGAGCGCAGCCATAATCATCTGTATGGGATATCTGTTCCCCGATTCCGAGAAAAAATGGACGATTCTGAAGGCTTTCCGCATATCCTTTATCGAAAGGGCCTTGGTCAACTCAAATACGCTGTAATCGCGGCTTATACCGACATTTTCCTCAACAGTTGCTACTGTAACAGATCTATTGCCTTCGGGAAGGAGCTTTATAAGTTTATCCAGCTCAAGCACAAGTTTGCTAATGTCTGTACCGGCAAATTCAACCATTAATTTCGCAGCCATGGGTTCAATGGAGAGACCCTGACTGCGGGCATATTCCTCTATCCATCTGTCCAGTTTATAGTCCGGAATCTGGTTGGACTCGAACACTGTGCCGAATTTCTGTGCCCGCTTGTAAAACGATGTACGCTTGTCTATGTTCCTGGACGATCTTGTTGGGTCATTGGGTGTCTTATAACAAATCACAAGAACAGTTGTAGGCTGAATGCCGTCAAAATAGACATCGATCTCCTCAACTCTTCTCATCATCTGCGCCTCTTTTACCACGACAAGTTGACGGGAAATCATCATCGGAAATTGACGTGCAGCGTTGACTACCTGGTTGGCAGAAACTTCAGACCCATAATAGACCAGCTGCCCGAAATCTTTTTCCTCCGGAGGCAGAACTTTCTCCATCAAAAGGTCGCACAACTTGTCGATATAGTAGTGCTCCTTGCCAAAAAGCAGATAAAACGGCTTAATGTCTCCCGAAAGAATCTCTTTTGAGATAGCATTAAACTGTTGTACGGTATCTATAGTCTGTTTTGCCATTATTTACAAAGGTAACTCTTTTTGGTTACAAAAAAGGGGGCCGGCTAAAAATAGCCGGCCCCACCCAAAGATACAAACTATGTAATCATAGAAATCTATGAATGTCTGCCGTAAAGTTCTTTTATCGCTTTTGCAAGGCGTTTGACACCTTCAATAATTTTATCATCAGATGCGTATGAGAAGTTCATACGCATTGTATTCTTACCGCTGCCGTCACAGTGGAACGCCTCTCCGATAACGAATGCTACATTTTCCTTGATAGCAATGTTGAAGAGTTCACGGGTATCATACTGCGGCGGAAGATTGAGGAACAGGAAAAGACCTCCCTCGGGATTGGTCCAGGTAACACCTTCGGGCATATAATCTTCAAAAGCCTTAATCATCACATTCTTCTTGTGCTTGTACAGATCCTTAATCTTAACAATATTCTCCTGGAATTTTCCGGATTTGAGATAACGGGCTGCCACCATCTGATTAAATATCGGTGTACAGAGGTCAGCGGACTGCTTTGCAACAACAAGCTTATCTATAACATTGTCGTTGGCAACCACCCACCCCAGACGGAATCCTGGCACAAATATCTTGGAGAATGTACCCAAAAGAACAACTCTCTCGGGACACATAGAATACATCGAAGGAAGTGACTCACCTTCAAAGCGTATCTGCTTGTAAGGACTGTCTTCGATAATGAGAAGATCATATTTCTCAGCAACCTCAATCACATTTTTTCTCTCCTCGATAGTCATGGTCACACCTGAAGGGTTCTGGAAATCAGGAATTGAATAGATAAATTTGGGACTCTTACCGGCTGCCACAAGGGCATTAACAGCCTCTTCGAGGCGGTCATCCTGACGCAGGCCGTAAGGCTGGCACTGATAAGCCCAGAATGCCTGCAATGCGCCAAGGTAAGAAGGCAGACCACAAATGATGATATCACCAGGATCGATGAATATGTGTGAAAGAAGATCTATCGCCTGCTGCGAGGCAGTAGTTACAAGAATATTCTTGATGGGAATGTTAAGTCCCTCTTCTTGATAGAGTTTGGAAATCTCTTCGCGTAGCGGAACATATCCCTCTGTAGAACCATACTGGAGAGCTGCCGCACCCTGTTCGTCCATCACATCCATCATGATCTGCTTCAACTCAGCAATGGGGAAAGAGTCCGGGCTGGGAAAACCGCCTCCAAATGAAATAATTTCGGGCTTGTTTGCTACACTAAGAAGGTCTCTGATGGCTGAACGCCTCATACTCTTTGCGTTAGCCGACAATAAATGGTCAATATTCATTTTACTATAACTTTATTTATACAATACATCTACGCAAATATAATGAATTGAAAGCAATCTGCAAATTTTTATTATCAATAATAAGCAACTTTGTGAAATTTCTTTCATTTTAATATTATACCACTCACTTTTGATACAATAGCTTCCCATTCAAGGAATGCTTTTGATGAAAAAACTGAAATATTTCTTACATTTGTAAGATGAAACGGGACGAAAGACTTGGGAAGCTTTTCCTTATTGATGGACACTCACTGATATTCAGAATGTATTACGCATTTCTGACAAGGCCGATGATCAACACCAAAGGCCGTGACACTTCAATCCTGTTCGGCTTCACCAAATATCTTCTGGAACTTGTTGCCAGAGAAAAACCTACACATATCGCAGTCGCTTTCGACCCTCCCGCAGAGACATTCAGGCACAAAGTCTATCCCGAATACAAAGCCAACCGCAGCGAAACTCCCGAACTTGTACGAAGCTCTCTCGAACCGCTCATAGGTCTGCTTGAGGCAATGGAGATCCCTGTGCTGATTACGCCCGGTTACGAGGCTGACGATGTGATTTCCACAATTGCCGTTAGAGGGGCGAAAAAAGGCTATGATGTCTATATGGTTACACCTGATAAGGATTTTGGACAAATTATATCGGACCATATTTGGCAATACAAGCCCGGGAGCTCGGGCAATGAAAATGAAATTATCGGAAAGAAGGAGATTTGCACCAAATATGGCATCAACGATCCACGACAGGTGATTGACATTTTGACCATCTGGGGAGACTCTTCCGACAATATCAAGGGCGTTTATGGTATAGGAGAAGTGGGAGCTAAGAAACTTATCTCTCAATACGGATCGATAGAAAATATTCTCGAGCATATTGATGAACTCCCTCCAAGACAGCAAAAAGGATTTGAAGAATCTGCGGAACACCTCCCTATGAGCAAATTTCTGGTAACCATCAAGACAGATGTGGAGGTGAATATAAATGAAGAGGATTTGCGCTGGAGTGCCTGTCTTAATGAAAAAGTCAGGGAGCTTTTCAATGAATACGAATTCAATTCACTTAAATCGCTGCTAACAGAGGATACTTGCGATAACGACAATCATAAGACACCTACGATTTCATTTGAGGAGGTCTCCCCCGAAGAGTTCGAAAGGCGCATCTCCAGCAAGGTATCTCTGAGATCGGATGGGTACATTATCTTCAGCGATGGCAAGTGCTGCTGCACGATTCTACCTGAAAATCCCATTGCAAAACGTATTCTAAGCAACCCCATCATAAAAAAGATAGGATTTAACCTGAAGAGTACGATACTTACTCTCATAGAGTACGGCATAACCATGGAGGGTGACCTTTACGATATCGAACTGATGCACTACTTGCTCAACCCTGAAAGGACCCATAAACTGGAAATTCTCGTCCAGAGTTACCTCAATGTGTCACTCGATTCTCCCCTCTCCTCCTCTCCCACACCGCAGGAGCAGCCGGTCCTGGATCTTTTCTCTGCCTCTGAGGAGGAAGATACAGATAATGAAGCACTTAAGATGAAAGCTGAGAAGCGTCTAATGCGTGAAGCAGTCGCATTATGGCAGCTCTATGAGATAATCTCCAAAGAAATGGAGGCGGAATCGCTCTGGGATCTATACAAGCGTATAGATATGCCTCTGATGGAAGTTTTGGCTCATATGGAATATTACGGAGTCAAAGTTGATACGGAGCAGCTTCGGGATTACAGTAAGGAGCTCTCCTCGGAACTTGCAGTGATAGAGGAAGAAGCACGTGTTCTTGCAGATGAACCCGAACTAAATGTCGCTTCTCCCAAACAGGTTGGAGTGGTTATTTTTGAAAAACTGGACCTCAACCCCAGGGCGAAGAAGAGTAAGAATGACAATTGGCCAACCGATGAGGAGACTCTCCTGGCCCTTGCACACAAGCATCCATTTGTAAACAAAGTGCTCGAATACCGCTCCCTGCGCAAATTGATATCAACCTATCTGGATCCACTCCCATCGCTGGTCAATCCAGATACCGGACGTATCCACACCACCTTCAATCAAGCTCTCACAGCTACAGGACGTCTCAGCAGCGTAAGGCCCAATCTCCAGAACATTCCGATCAGAACAGAGCGCGGACAAAAGATACGTATGGCCTTTATTCCATCCTCTGCTGACGGGTTTATTCTTTCCGCAGATTACTCGCAAATAGAACTACGAATAATGGCCGAACTTAGTGGCGATAAGAGACTGATCGAAAGTTTTCTTCATGGAAATGACATACACACCGCTACTGCCGCCGCCATATTTCATGTTTCACCTGAAGAGGTGACAAAGGAGCACCGCAGACAGGCAAAAGTTGCCAATTTTGGCATCATCTACGGCATCTCCTCATTCGGACTTTCCCAAAGACTCGGAATTCCACGTAACGAGGCTAAGAATTTCATTGATAAATATTTCAAAACTTACCCGGGAGTACGGATCTACATGGACAAATGCATTGCCGATGCACGTGAAAAAGGCTATGTCTCCACCATTTTCGGTCGCAGACGATATCTGCCTGGGATTACATCCAAAAATCACGTAGTCAGGGGGCTTGCTGAAAGAAATGCAATCAATACACCTGTTCAGGGCAGTGCAGCCGATATCATCAAACTCTCGATGATCAACGTTTTCCGTAAGATGAAAGCTGAAGGTCTAAAAAGTAAGATGATACTCCAGGTACACGACGAACTGGTATTTGATGTTATTCCTTCGGAGCTGAACCGGCTCTGCGACATAGTTAAACAAGAGATGGAAAGTGTGGTACAACTCTCCATTCCACTGACAACAGAATGCAGTTATGGCAAAAATTGGCTCGAAGCACAGTAGCAGTGATGATTATAATCTGGTGGTTGCAGCCAGAGATGGTGACCAGAAAGCATTTGCTGCCTTGTATGACAAATACCGCAGCGCACTGCTGGCATTCCTGCTCAAATATGTATCTATCACTGAAGATGCCGAAGACATCTGCCAGAGGAGTTTCGAGAAGGCATTTATGAACATCAACAGGTACAATCCTCAGTATGCATTCTCCACCTGGCTCTATATCATAGCCCAGAATGAGGCAATAGATCATATTCGCAAGGCTCGAAATGCACTCAAGTCCGTCTCTCTGAGCGGAGGTGAAGCCGACTTGCGGGACACCTCTGCCACATATAGCCCTGAAGAAATAGTGATACTAAAACAGGATATGGATCATTTCACATCCCGGATCCTTGACCTGCCTGAAAAATATCGCGAAGTGGCTATACTGAGGTTTCTACGCGATTACGCTTACGAAGAGATTGCAAACGAACTTCAACTCACCCTGGGTGCGGTCAAGACCAGAATCAATCGTGCAAAAAAGATTTTAAGGGAAACAATTTAGGGAAATGGATAGGATATTACGATATTTTCCTGATCTTTCACAACTTCAGAAGAAGAGATTTGCAGCACTCGAGGGTCTCTATGTAGAATGGAATTCCAAGATAAATGTGATTTCGAGGAGGGACATCGGTTCATTTATCACTCATCACGTATTGCACAGCCTCTCCATCGGTAAGAGTGTATTATTCGCTCCCGACGAATCCGTTCTCGATCTTGGAACCGGAGGAGGATTTCCCGGCATTCCGCTTGCCATACTCTTTCCGGAAACAAAATTTACTCTTTGCGATTCCATAGGCAAGAAAATCAGAGTAGCCCAAAGTGTGGCACAATCACTCGGTCTGGAGAATGTCAGATGTGTCAATAGCAGAGCCGAGAGTATCGGTGAAAGTTTCGACTATGTGATATCACGTGCCGTTGCACGTCTCAGGGAACTTTATCCCTGGATCAAGGACTCATACCGCAAATCCATTATTTGTTTAAAAGGCGGCGATCTGCAGGAGGAAATTAGGGAATTTCAAAAAGAGTGTCGCGTCAAAGAAGAGCGAATCGTTGTCGTAGATATCCCCTCTTTTTTCAATGAAGCCTATTTTATCGGAAAAAAGATTGTTATTATCTCCCGATAAATTTGTATTTTGAAACAAAAACATTACCTTTGCACTCCCAATTTCGATAAATAATAAAATAATAAATAATGAAACGTACATTTCAACCCTCACAGCGAAAAAGACGCAATAAACACGGATTTCGTGAGCGCATGTCCACTCCGAACGGACGCCGTGTGCTGGCAGCACGCCGCCGTCATGGACGCAAGAAACTTTCCGTATCGTCAGAGGAACTCTGGTAGCATTTGAAATACGGTTTAAAAAGAGATATAGACTGACTCAGGTCGGTCTATTTTTCATTATAAAGAATGGTTTGCATGGAGCAAAATTCAAACAGATACAATTTTGACCAGCTGATGGAACTCTATTCCGCCGACCTGGAGCAACTTCGCGCCCTTGCACTGGCAGAGCGTGAGGCCAGATATGGTCGTATCATCTTCTTTAACCGTAACTTTCACATCGAGCCGAGTAACGTATGTATCCACAGATGCAGGTTCTGCTCTTACAGACGCGACAGCGGGGAGCAACCGGGAGCATGGAGCATGGATCTCGACCAGATTAGGGAGTATTGTCTGCAAAAGTACAATAAGGACATAACTGAAGTGCACATCGTGGGTAGTGTGCATCCGGAGAGGGATTTCGAATACTACAGATCCATAATCTCGATGGTGAGAGGAATACTGCCACAAGAGGTGGCAATCAAGGCCTACTCAGCAGTGGAAATTGATGATATGAGCATCTCATCAGGGATCAGTATAGAGCAAGTGCTGACGCAACTCAAAGAGGACGGACTCGACGCTCTTCCTGGAGGAGGAGCTGAGATATTTGATAATTCGGTCAGAGAGCAGATATGTCCCGACAAGACCTCTGCAGAGCGCTATCTGGAGATTCACCGTATCGCTCACAAATTAGGGATCTCCACCAATTGCACAATGCTATTCGGCCACATTGAAAGCAGGGAGCACAGGATTGCTCATATGCTGAAACTGCGAGAACTTCAGGAGGAAACTGGAGGATTCAATGCGTTTATACCACTCAAATACTCCTGTGCCAACAACTCCCTATCGGACATTGGAGAGGTCTCACAAGAAGAAATCCTGCGCACCATCGCCATTTCGCGCCTCACGCTGGATAATATTCCCCATATAAAAGCCTATTGGCCGATGCTTGGTAAGAAAACCAGTATACTTGCAATGGAATATGGTGCAGACGATATGGACGGTACGATAGAAGATAGCACCAAAATCTACAGTATGGCGGGAGCAGAGGAACAGCAGCCGATACTTGCTGTGGATGAGCTTAGAGAACTCGCGCTCTCCTCCGGATTTCACATTGCAGAAAGAGACAGTTTTTACAAAATTATTTCTTAACTTCGCAATATGAAAATCAATTGGATTGTACGCAATATTCTGCTAGCCATCGGCATTATAGCCGCCATTATCATCATAACTTTCGGCTCGCTTAACATCATCACACGACACAATAGGGAGCTGACTGTTCCCGATTTTACAAATATGTCCCTTGAGGACGCCTATAATCTTGCGGAAAAACGCGATGTACGTCTCGAAGTTACCGACTCGGTATTTGTCAAACGCATTGGTAGAGGGTTTATCTATTCACAAAATCCAGTTGCTGGCAGTAAAGTAAAGAAAGGTCGTCGTATTCTGATTACCATCAATGCCATCAATCCCCAGATGGTGGAAATGCCCTCTCTTGTGGGCTTTTCTCTTAGACAAGCATATACCGAACTCACCTCTAAAGGACTTAGCCTCGGATCACTCATATATGTCGAAGACATTGCCACCAATAATGTGCTGGAACAGCGATATCAAGGCAAACCAGTCGCCCCAAAGACGCTTCTCGAAAGTGAAAGTGAAATTGACCTCCTGCTCGGGCTCAATCCTGAGGATTCCCAAACCTATATCCCGCATCTTACGGGTTATACATTTCAAGTTGCAAAGGATTATATCATAGACAACTCTCTCAATGTGGGTCTTGTAAGATTTGACGAGACAGTCACCAGCTATTCCGACTCCCTTGACGCGGTGGTTTACAGCCAGTCTCCGGCATTCTCGGAATCACTTCCCTTTGTGTGCGGTACAAAAGTGAGCATATATCTCACAAAAGACCAGTCCAAATTATCAGCCAAACAGGAAAGAAATGAATGACCTGCCGACTGATCCCGATTTACTCCAGGATGAAGAGCAGGAGATGTTTGAGCACTACCGCTTTGAGGCGGAAAAGGGCCTGACACCGCTTCGTGTTGACAAGTTTATAACTAACCGTATGGAGCAAACCTCCCGGCACCGTATCCAACTGGCAATCAATGCGGGGTATGTGCTGGTAAATGACTCTATTGTCAAGGCCAACTACAAAGTCAAACCGCTTGATGTGGTCACCATAATGATGCCCTATCAGAGGCGCGGATTTGAAGTGCTTCCCGAACCTATTCCGCTGGATATTCTCTATGAAGATGAAGACCTGATTGTAATAAATAAGCCCCCTGGAATGGTAGTCCATCCCGGTCGCGGTCACGCAAGCGGTACTCTGGTTAATGCACTGGCCTATCACCTAGGCATTTCACCAAATGCCGAACAGAATGATGAAAGAATGGGAGTGCTGGTCCACCGCATAGATAAAGAGACATCCGGACTGCTTGTAGTGGCTAAGAATGAGGATGCGCAATTCCATCTGTCAAAACAGTTTTTTGATCGTACGGTGCAGCGCAAATATGTAGCCCTTGTATGGGGCAACGTTCAACAAGATAGTGGCACAATAGAGGGGAATATCGGAAGGGACCCCAATGACAGACTCAAATTCAAGGTGTTTTCCGATGAAGAACAGGGAAAGCCTTCAATCACCCACTATAAAGTAATTGAACGCTTCGGATATGTAACAATGGTGGAGTGTATTCTTGAAACAGGACGTACGCATCAGATACGCGTCCACATGAACCATATCGGCCATCCGCTCTTCAATGATGAGCGCTATGGCGGTGACAGGATTTTAAAAGGTACGGTCTATAACAAATATAAACAGTTTATAGATAATTGTTTTGCTCTATTGCCACGTCAGGCACTTCACGCAAAAACACTGGGTTTTGTGCATCCACGCACAGGCAGGGAGATGCTATTCGACTCCCCTATTCCCTCAGATATGCTCGATTTAATCGAAAAATGGCGCAAATATGCCGGAGTTCGAGAACTCGAAGAAGAGTAGGAGTACGATCAACCGGAATACCTGCACTCTTTTGGAGATTTGGAGAACTATCGACGCATTCCACCGGGACCGTGGCCCCCGCCCGGACCTCTACCGGGGCCACCCATACGACCGCCCATGGGTTGATTACCGAAAGTACCGAAACGATAGGTCAGATTTACAATCAAATACCTGCCAAGAGTATTGTTGCGGGTATCCTGGACAAAGTTATCTGTTGTGTTACGGTATGTGTTCCTGGACTGATTGAGAATGTCATAGCATTTGACACTGATTGTCAGGTTTTTGAGAATCTGGCGGCTGATCTCGGCATTCCACACCAAGGTTGGCTCGTTGTAGCCCTCTTCATAACCATAGTAGAATGTATATCTGCAATCAGTCGCAAAATTGACAATATTGGGAATATTAGCTATAACATTGGCGTTGACATTGTTGGTCCATGTGGGTCTGACATTCTCTGAAGTAATTGTGTACCAAGCCTGAGAATAACGAACATTTCCACCAACAGAGACCTCAAAAATGTCGTCCCGATAGACAAATCTAAGGTTTTCAGAGAATGAGAGATTCTGGTATTCGTTCTCTTCAAAATTGTTCACATTGAGAAATGTTGAAGGATCGTCAATATCAAGCAATTCATCTTTACCAACAAAGCTGACTCCGGTAGAGTAATTTACGTTAAAAAAGGACATAACGGAGAATTTACTCTTTGCTATCGGTGAGTTGAAGGTCACTCTTGCATTTGTGGAGAATGTGCCTTTGTCATTGTTCATAGGAATGGTGTACTGCACGCCTTTTTTGTCATACCAACTGGCATTGACAATATTTTTCTGGTTATAATTGAAGTCGGCATTGACCATAAGCGAAGAAAATGTCTGCACATTGATCTTGTTATACATCATATTGAGCCTGTGCGAGAAAGAGGGGTCTAGGTAAGGATTTCCGAGAGTCACTCTCTGGGGGTTGGAATTATCAGGTACGGTCTGCAACTGGGTAATTGAAGGCTGACTGGTACGTCCCCTGTATCTGAATCTCAACCTCTCATAGTCGCTGAAGTTGAAATCAACTCTGGCGTTCGGCGCCCAGTTGACCACTTTCCGATCAATGGTAGTGGATTGTCCACCTACCTCGGTAACATTGATGGTTCTTGAGGGTTGGGCTGTAGCACCAATGGTAATACTATATTTATCCTCCTGCTTCATAAGATTGATACCGGCCCTCTGCAACATAGATTCGTTAGTTATATCATTTGTATAATCGTGATTGATTATTGCGCCGGTCTCAAAATCGTCGTAAGTAGTCTTGTAGGAGTTCCTATAGTTATAATCGTAAGAGTATGTAGCCTCGGCAAAGAAATTTCTGCCAAGAGGCTCTGTATATGAGAGACGGCCACCTGCACCATATGATTTAGCAGACTGGTGGTAGAACTGGTCCACTACTGATGAGTCGGCCAACACATTATCTCTGTAAGAGTTAGTCAAAGAGCGGTTAATACCGTCCATCTGATTATTGGAAAAATCGTAGTCTATATTGAGGGATATAGTTCTACCTGGCTTGCCCAGACGCTGTCTGAAAAGGAGAAAACCTCTTGCAGTCTGGTTGGAATTCTCACCTGTTGAGAGACTATAACCGTCATTAATCTTGGATCTCTGTCCGGAAGCGGAAATATTATCGGTTGCAAAATCCGAACGCTCCTCAAAATCACCGGTACCGAAGTTGAACTGGGGCTGGAAAAGAATCGATGTCTGGTCTGAAATCTTCCAATCCGCACGTGCCCCAAATCTATGACCATAGGAGTTGGTGATACTGTAACCGTCATCAGTAGCGAAGAGGGATGTACCATCCTGTTTGAATGTAGTCTTTGCGGTACTCTCCTCAACCACTCTTTCGTTACCGTTGAACATATAATTGCCTGTCAATTCAGACTTGTTGTCGAATGTTTTGCCTCCGTTCAGGCCCGCCATATAGGAGGTGGAAATACCATTACGACCTCCCCATCCGCCACGCATTCCGCCACCACGCATGCCACCGCCACGCATTCCGCCCATCATACTTCCGGCAAGATCATTGAAACCGCGGTTGTTAGTGTTGTTGGCATTGCCGATAAAGGCAATGTGGTCACTCTCGGAAAATTTGGCTATCATGGTCGCTCCCTGAAAACGGAAATCATTTTTTATAGCCACACCATCGTCGTCCTTGCCACGTAGGTCACTGCCACCACCCGCCATGATGTTACCAAACCAACCATTCATCATTCCCTTCATAACACTAAGATCTATAATGGTCTCTTCTTTACCGTCATCAATACCGGTAAACTCTGCCTGCTCCGACTGTTTATCCACTACCCTTACCTTTTCAATAATCTTCGCAGGAAGATTCTTACTGGCAAGCTGAGGATCATCCAGGAAAAAAGTCCTGCCGTCAATAGTGATTTTCTTGATCTCCTTACCATTTGCTGTGATTGTACCGTCTGATGAGACTTCAATACCGGGGAGACGTTTGAGAATATCCTCAAGGGTTTCGTTATCGGTAACTCTCATCAATCCTATATTGTGCTCGATTGTATCTTTCTTAATTACAATCGGATTACCCAGGTCGGTAACTGTTGCTCCTTCAAGAAAATGGACCTCAACATTCATCTTCTTCGTTCCCAGATCGATATTCTTGTCCACATTAATTGTATCCTGATAGGGAGCAAATCCCATGAGCTCACCTTTTATAAGATATGTACCGGGCCTTACGCCTTTAATCTCTGCCAAACCCTTCTCATTTGTCAGGGCATATTTATAGGCCTGATCAGCACCCTCAGCAGTGAGAGATACCGTCGCAAATTCAACTCCTACTCCGGTGTCCGCCTCAGTCAGGGTAACCTTTACCGTAAAACCTCCGCGCTGTGCATTAAGGAGTGTCGGAAACAAAAGTAAAACAAATGTGGCCGCCTTAAAAAGTTTGTTTTTCATATGGTGGTATTTTTTAACAAATCTTATCCAAGAAAGATTATCAACTTGTTAATTTAGACTTGAAAAATGGGCAAAGGTTAAATCAGAAACTCACTTTTTCACCCTTGAGGGGTGGGCATCAATAAAGGATTTCCATGTAGAAGAGGCAGAAACATCCACAAGTGGGTTTGTAAGCTGGTAGAAATGGCACATGGCGATGGCAAGTGCATCCGATGCATCCAGAAATGAGCTTTCCATCTTTATTCCAAGGGTTTTTTCCATCAAAATTCTAACCTGTTCCTTAGATGCGTCTCCGCGACCCGTTATTGCCATTTTGACCTTCCTCGGGGCATATTCAGACACGGGAATGCCACGATGAAGAGCCGCTGCGATAGCAGAGCCCTGGGCACGGCCGAGTTTGAGCATAACTTGTGGATTCTTACCGTAGAATGGAGCTTCGATCGCCAGATCATCAGGGGCATACTTATCCATAAGTTCGCCTATTTCCATAAATATGCGTCTGAGCTTGAGAAAATGATCCTTCTCCTTGCGCAGGTCAATCACCCCCATATCCACGTAATGGACTTTCTTCTTGTCAACAAGAATGACCCCATAGCCCAAAATAGAGGTGCCTGGGTCAACTCCCATGATTATTCTTTGTGGATTTTCCGTCTTTGTCATTATCCTATGATGTCGAAACCTGTGTATTTGCGCAATACTTCAGGCACTACAATCTTACCATCGGGGGTCTGGTTATTTTCTATGATAGCTGCAAGAATTCTTGGTAAAGCAAGAGCACTGCCATTGAGAGTATGGGCAAGCTGCGATTTACCCTCTTCATCCTTATATCTGAGTTTGAGACGATTGGACTGATAAGACTCGAAATTGGAAACCGAGCTTACCTCAAGCCATCTCTGCTGTGCTGCCGACCACACCTCAAAATCGTAGGTTAAGGCAGAAGTGAAGCCCATATCCCCACCACAAAGCCGCACGATCCGATATGGAAGAGCTAGAGCTTGTACCAAAGATTCAACATGGAGCACCATCTCATCAAGCGCTGCATAGGAATTTTCCGGAAGCTCAATACGTACAATTTCTACTTTGTCAAATTGGTGCAGACGGTTGAGACCTCTTACATCCTTGCCATAGGAACCGGCTTCACGACGCCAGCAAGGAGTATATGCGGTTATTTTAATGGGAAAATCGGAATCTTGCAGAATAACATCTCGATATATATTGGTCAATGGAACCTCCGCAGTCGGAATAAGATAGAAACCATCAGCGGTGATGCTATACATTTGACCCTCCTTATCGGGAAGTTGTCCGGTGCCAAAGCCAGACTCTTCATTGACAACATAAGGGGGCTGATACTCAATATAACCCGCGGCGGAATTGCGCTCTAGGAAATAGGAAATCAGTGCCCTCTGAATCACGGCACCCGAACCTTTGTAAAGGGGGAATCCTGCACCCGTAAGCTTTACTCCAAGGTCAAAATCGATAATATCCAGCTCCTTGACCCGTTCCCAGTGAGGTTTGGGACTCTCTCCCAAATCGGGCATAACACCCCCCTGACGCACAATCACATTATCTTCCGCAGTACAGCCCTCAGGCACTAATGAGGAAGGGAGGTTGGGAAGAAGTACCAGCCGGTCATCCTGCTCCTGCTGTGCTTTTGACATCTCCTCCTCCAGAGCTTTGGAGCGCTCTTTAAGAGAAGCCACCTCCAATTTGATCCGGTCTGCCTCATCACGTTGTCCTTCTTTCATTAGTTTGCCAATTTCAGATGCTTTAATCTTCTGCTGTGCAAGGCAGGAATCCAGTTCCTGCTGTGCCGAACGACGCTTTTTGTCCAGTTCTATGATATCGTAAACAATCTCTTTTGCATCGAAATGCTTAACTGCAAGGCGCTCGATTACAAATTCGGGCTGCTCTCTTAAAAGTTTTAATGTCAACATAAATTCATGATTTGGTATGCAAAGGTATAAAAAAAGAGCCACTTCTACACGAAGCGGCTCTATTTTTCGATGGTGTCTCCCTTTACGCGAAGGGGAGCACTGATACGTAAGACTTGTTATTAGCCTTTTTCTTAAAAACAACAGTACCGTCAATCAAAGCGAAAAGAGTATGGTCTTTACCCATTCCAACATTTTCACCGGGATTGTGAACTGTTCCTCTCTGGCGAACTAAGATATTGCCAGCTCTGGCACTCTGTCCACCGAACAATTTAACGCCCAAGCGTTTGCTGTGTGATTCGCGGCCGTTTTTAGAACTACCGACACCTTTTTTGTGCGCCATAATCTAATACGTTTTAATTAAGCGATTGTTTCAATTTGAACTTGTGTCAAGTATTGGCGATGTCCATTTTTCTTCTGATAACCTTTGCGGCGTTTCTTTTTGAAAATGATAACCTTATCACCTTTAAGATGGTCGAGAACGGTGGCTTTCACAACCGCACCTTCCACATAAGGAGCACCAACTTTGACATCACCATCATTGTCAGTCAATAATACTTTATCAAAGTCAACGGAGGCACCTACTTCAGCCGCAAGGCGGTGAACGAAGATTTTCTTGCCTGCTTCAACTTTGAATTGCTGTCCTGCAATATCTACAATTGCGTACATAAAATAAATTTTAAAAATTTATAACCGTAAGCGGATACAACTTAAGTATCTCTTATTCAATAGCTTAACGGTTGTCCATCAACATTTTCGGACTGCAAATATAACAATTTTGACAATTACTACAAAAATTTTGACAATTACTACAATATTTTTTGTCAAATAGTACCCTATTGATTATTTTTGTAACATAGTTGTGATTATAACCTTTGTGCTACAAATGAACCTGCCTTTTAACTACGACCGCATTGCAGAAAAATACGACATAATAGGACGAACAGTAGAAGCTGACCTCTTTTTCAAAAGCATCTGTGATAGAAAAAGGAGTGTAGCCATCTATGGTCCACCAAAAAGTGGCAAAGAGTCATTCATAAGATACTCACTTGATGCTTTGGAAACCCGTGGGCTGAATTTCATTCTCTGCGAACTGGACCTCTTCAACATCCGCACAATAGAAGACTTTATCTCACTTTTTAAGGAGAAGATGCTGGAATGTTACAACGACATCCACTACAATTCCATACTTCCCTTTGAAATCCATGTAGACTCACTAGACGAATATAAGATTCTCAACCTTCCGGAGACCATAGCCACTGATGCCGGCAAGATGGTCATTATCTATTTCAAGGAGTTTCAGAACCTTCTACAATGCAGCAACGATGAAATCGAGCTGGAGGACCTGGAAAAAATCTGGTCAAAACAAGCTAATGTACGCTACATTTTCAGCGGCTCATTTGTCAACCAGATGAAGTACATATTCGAAGAGAAGAAATACTTCTACTATATGAGCGACGTAATTCCTCTTGGAAAACTCAAGAAAAAAGAGTGCGTGGACTATATCGTACGCTCATTTCAAAGACTGGGCAGAGTGATACAGGAAGAGCAGGCGGGTACCATCTACCAACTTGCAGACGGCAATATCTGGTATATTAAGCACCTTTGTTCCATCTGTATGTCCATGCCGATAGGTTATGTCAATAATACAATCATCAAACAGGCCACCGAGACTCTTATTTCACTACATTCTCCCAGGTTTATGCAGACAATGATGGATCTGACACCCAATCAGATCAATTTCCTCAAGGCGGTGGTGGACGGAGCACAGCGATTCAGCAGTCAGGAGATTCTAGAAGGATACCGCCTCAACTCCTCCGCCAATGTTTTTCGTCTGAAAGATGCCCTCAAGAAGAAGGAAGTGCTGACATTTGACAAGGAAGACAACGCCATCATATTGGATACCCTATTTGCTTACTGGCTAAAAAATACGTATTTTAAATAGAAACTTTGATTATGAAAAAAATAGTATTTCTGACAGGCGCAGGTATCAGCGCCGAAAGTGGTATAAAGACATTTCGCGACAGCGACGGATTGTGGGAAAACCATAGAGTAGAGGATGTTGCTTCCATCGAAGGATGGTATCGCAACCCCAAGCTGGTGATAGACTTCTATAACGAACGCCGAAGACAACTCGAAACCGTAAAACCTAATCGCGCACACGAAATTATCGCGGAACTGGAAAAGGACTTTGACGTGACTGTTGTAACACAAAATGTGGATAATCTACATGAGAGAGCCGGTAGCACCAATATAATCCATCTCCATGGTGAACTGACCAAAATCCGTCCCGTGGATGGAGATGATATGGATGCGATAGATATTGGTTATGCTGATTTAAGCATCAATGATAAGGATAGTCGCGGGGTGCAATTACGCCCGCACATAGTATGGTTTGGAGAGGCGGTACCGATGATAGAGAAAGCAGTCAGAGTTGTCTCCAAAGCTGATGTTTTGGTCATTGTAGGCACCTCGATGGTCGTTTATCCTGCCGCAGGACTGATCCATTATGCTCCTGCAGGCATTCCCATCTATCTGATAGACCCCAAACCTTCCGGACTCCACCATCCCCGACTCAAGCAGTTTGTAGAGAAGGCCACAACCGGTATGGAAAAACTTAAAAAAGAGCTTCTAAATGAGCAATAAGAGGCAGATAGTACTCGGTATCACGGGTGCCAGCGGAGCAATCTATGCGGAACGCTATATTCGCGGATGTGCCAAATTGCAGGATATTTCGCTCAGCGTTATACTCACCGAGACCGCACACAACATATGGTTGAGGGAGCTGGGATATAACCCCGAAGAGCTAATATCTGAATGCGGTGCCTCTCTCCTGTCAAATGAGAATTTCGATGCTCCTTTTTGCTCCGGGTCGGCAGCCGCTGATACGCTGCTGGTACTCCCCTGCTCTATGGGCACTCTGGCAAGAATAGTAGGAGGACTTGCCTCGGACGCAATCTCCAGGATTGCAGATGTACAGCTTAAAGAACGAAGACAGCTGATCGTTGTGCCACGCGAAACCCCCTTGAATCTCATCCACCTTCACAATATGAAACTTCTGACGCAGGCAGGCGCAGTAATATGCCCCGCCTCGCCCTCTTTTTATCACAATCCGGCAACTATTGAAGATCTTGCGGACTCATTTGCAAGCAGATTGCTCCATATGACCGGAGTCAGGCCGCTGGAGAAAAAATATCAATGGAATAATAATCAGGAATAACTATATGAAAAGAATCATATTCCTTGCAGCACTCTGCCTCTCTACTCTGATGCTTGCTGCGCAGACTTCTACTGTGAAGTTTGCATTCATCGCGGATACACACATTGCCGAAGGCTCAAGTACCAACGATGACCTCGTACAATGCATCAACGATATTAATAACTTAAAGAAAGAACTTCAGTTTGTCATTTTCGCCGGTGACATAACAGAATTTGGAAACGATGAGGAAATTTTTCTTGCGAAAGATATTATCGATAAACTCCAGATACCTTACTATATTGTAGCCGGAAACCACGACTCAAAATGGTCGGAAAGTGGCTGTAACACCTTCGCAAAGGTATTCGGATATGAAAATTTTGAATTTGAATCAGGAGGCATCAAATTTCTCGGCAGCAACAGCGGTCCAAATATGAGAATGGCCCCGGCATTGTTGCCCCACGAAAGTCTTATGTGGCTCGACTCTATCGCCAAAGCCACCCCCCGCGAACAACCGGTGATATTTGTCAACCACTACCCTCAAGACACCTCGATGCTTAACTATTTCCAGGTCCTCAATACTCTTAAACAGACAAATATTCAGCTTGTAATGGGTGGCCATTGGCACCGCAACACGGTACTCGACTATGATGGTATACCCGGAGTGCTTGGAAGGGCTCCCGCAGCCGGACGTAACGGCCATGTTGGATATAATATTGTAACCATAAGCAACAATCGTATCTCCATCAACGAACGCAAGGCAGCAGATGGTAACGGCAAAGGTGGAAAAACCGGCAAAGCCTGGTACACCAGGGAGATGTTTCCAGAACCGCAATTCACTCCTGATATGGCATCGGGAAGAAATAATAAATATGCGCTTCCTGCGAATTTTCCATGGATGACCTTCGATGTCAACAGCGAGTATCCTCAGGTAAAAACGATTTGGGAAATCCAGGATGAGAGTGATATCGGATGTGGTGCGGTACATTCCGGTAAATATGTACTCTATGCCAACACACAAGGAGTTGTAAAGGCGCTGGATACCACTACAGGCACTCTAAAGTGGAGTTTCGCTACCGGAGGCAAGGTTTTTTCGACACCGGCAATATCGGGCTCAAGAGTAGTCATCGGCTCCACAGATGGTTATATCTATTGTCTGAATCTTCGCAAAGGCAAACTTTTATGGAAATATAAGTGCAATAAGTCTGTACTGGGTTCTCCCGTCATTATGGACAAAGTAGTCTATATCGGTGCTTCTGACAATATATTCAGGGCTTTGAGCCTACGCAGAGGCAAACTTATGTGGGAGTATAAATCGGTGAAAGGATTTGTGGAGTGCAAACCCTTTGCAGACAAAGAACAGATCGTATTCGGAGACTGGGGCAATTCCCTTTACTCCCTCGATCCGGCTACAGGGAAAGAACAGTGGATATGGCGAAATAAGGGTAGCAGAATGTTCTCCCCGGCAGCAGTCTGGCCGGTAAAAAGCAACGGAAGGATTTTCATAGTTACTCCTGACAGGAAATGTCACGCAATCGACACCCGTACCGGAAAAGGGATCTGGACAGTTGACGGTGGACGTGAATCGATAGCACTTTCAAAAGATGGATCAAAAATTTTCGTAAAGAATATGTTCAACTCCATACAGTGCTGGTCTACCTTATCGGATGATCCCCGTCTGGAATGGAGCATTCAAAGTGGTCTGGGCTATGATATTGCGCCCACTCCTGCCGCCACATTCCTTTTGAAAGATGGTAGAGAGATGCTCCTCGTCCCCACCGACAAAGGCAATCTCTTCTGCTTTGACAGCAAAAACGGAAACCTTGTTTGGAAACACAAGATTTCCGTCGCATTGATCAACTCTATTGAACCTGTCAGTCAGGACAAACTCTTGATTTCAACAATGGATGGAGTCGTGACAATGTTGTCCGTCACTTTTTAACCATCTCGATAGTCTGTACAAGTCGCCCCTTACTGTCGTAAGACTCCTGTCTTACGCAGCCTAGGTCTTTTACCATCCAGGTAATTATAGTCACTTCTTCTGTGACTATTGCCACTCTGGTTTTCTGTTTTTCCTGTACTTTGGCAGCCTGAAATGTCCCTGCCGGTACTGTCACACTTTCCATTCCAAGCACTTTACGCTCCGTCAGAGAGATAGTGCCGCCAATTTTGCCGATTTTGATTGACAGAGTTCTGTCGGGGAGTTTATCACCTGACTTGATATCTGAAGGAACATATATAACACAACCTCTTACCATAAGGTCCTGTGTTATCAGTCCTTTTTTGATGGTCTCGAGTTGAGCTGTCACCTCTCCTTCTTTGATATAAAGAGATAAATTCGATGACTTGTCTTTAAGGAGATGTTGACCATCCTTATCAAAATAGACCTGTTCTAAAACCACAGAAATATCGTCCAATGATTCAGCATTTATACTTTTGACAGTTTCATCATAAGACCCACGTAGGTCGCCTTTACTGTCGTAAATACTGTAAGTCACCTGTGACCCGCTTTGCGTAGCAAAATAATACTGGGCTCTAAGAGGCATTATTGCTGCCAAAGCAACAGATAGTATCAGAAAAATTCTTTTCATTCCGTACAAAATTAGATTTTACTGATGCTCTCAGCAGCAATCCAGCCTTGACGTCCGTCGGAAAGTTCAATTCTTGTCCAGTCACCCAGCTCATCAAGCAGAGAGACCTTAGTGC
>JAAZEZ010000037.1 GCA_012511975.1 Bacteroidales bacterium
GAGCATCATTATAGGGTTTTCCCGGAAAGTACGCAACAGCGTGATGCTGCTCATAATAGGTATTATGGTGGGGTATCTCGCCTCTTCGATAATCTCCATTCTCAACTATCACGCTTCGCCTGACAAGGTGCATCAGTTCGTACTCTGGGGGATGGGTGATTTCACCGGAGTGTCCATGGAGAAACTTCCCTGGTTCGTAATATTTGCAGCTTGTGGGCTGCTAGGGTCTATTTTCCTAATCAAACCTCTAAACGCATTGCTGCTGGGAGAGTCATACGCTGCAAATCTGGGCGTACGCGTCAAGAGGGTCCGGATCGCCATACTTCTCTGCACCGGCATTCTCACTGCCGCCACTACTGCTTTCTGCGGCCCCATTTCCTTTATCGGTCTGGCAGTACCTCACATTGCGCGCCTGCTTCTCGGAACATCCAACCACAAACAACTGCTGCCAATTACCCTGCTTGCAGGGGCCTGCGTAGCGCTTCTGTGCAATATTCTGACAGTAGTACCGGGCAGCAACTCCATACTGCCACTCAATGCCATCACCCCGATTATCGGTGCACCGGTCATCATTTATGTAATTGTAAACCGCAGAAATATCCAATATTTCAATTGAGATGAAACAGCAGATCACCATATCGGCACATGGATTGGCCATAGGATATTCTCTGAGGAATGGCCGGCGCAAGGTTATACACAACTCGCTGGACATGGAACTCCGTAACGGTGAAGTCACCTGTCTACTCGGCCTCAACGGTGCCGGTAAGTCAACTCTACTCAAGACCCTTTGTGGTCTTCTACCCCCTTTGGCGGGCGATGTAAAGGTGTTCGGAGCTCCACTGGAGAGCTATTCCCATAACCATCTCTCCTCCCTGATTGGAGTTGTGCTTACTGAAAAGACCTATGCCGGAGGGATTACTGTCTATGATTTGGTATCGCTTGGCAGATATCCACACACAGGCATTTTCGGACAACTAAAAGAGAGTGACCATGATGCGATTTCAAGGGCTATTGAGTCAGTAGGTATAGCACATAAGGCCTCTTCGTATGTGTCTGAGTTGAGCGACGGCGAGCGTCAGAAGGCCTTTATAGCAAAAGTGCTGGCCCAGGAGTGTCCTATCATCATACTCGACGAGCCCACCGCATTTTTGGATGTAACAAGCAGGATAGAGATAATGGTGCTTTTGCGCAAACTCGCCCAAGAGCAGAAGAAGAGCATCCTCCTCTCTACCCACGATCTGGATTCGGCGATTCAGCTCGGAGATAAACTGTGGCTCCAGGAGAGAGGCGCCAAGGATAACCGCGCCTCGGCCCCGTTGGTCTGCGGCACACCGGAAGATTTGATTCTCAGTGGAGTATTGGAATCTTTCTTTGGCAAAAAGGGAGTGGTTTTTGACTCCTATTCGGGAAAAATATCTCCTGTCCCATCGGAAAATCCAGTCGGTGTTGACGGGGAGGCAAGGAGTGCTTTTTGGGTGGGAAATGCATTAAAGCGCAAAGGATTTGCCCCTACGGCTCCCGCCGAAAACATTATTTCGGTGCAATGTGTTTCTTCCACTGAATTTGTTGTTTCGTTCCCGAATGGGAAAACTATCAAGACAAAATCGATAGAGGAATTGCTGAATCTCTTTACCAGGTCATCTTCTTGACCACACGGCAATCCAAACCCTGTTCGTAAAGCCAATCCACAAGCTCTCCATCCACGGATACCCTGAATTTATTTGAGTAGAGCGACACGGTCTCTTTTCCACCATTATGATCAAATGAGAGATCGATAAAAAGAGGCGTTTCACCTTTATGGGCACGCAATTTCTTTGTCAGTACTTTGCGGAAATCGGCATCTGACTGCTCCAGATCCATCGAAATATGGAATTCTTTGAAAAACTGCTCTTTTGCATTGGAAAGAAGAGTCATATTGGCAATGAACAAACGATATTCAGGTCCCTTTTTATTCTCTACCGCCTCCTTTCGGAAGAGTTCTTTCGTCACGCATCTGATCAGCAAAGCGGTGTGATCCACCATATATTGCATATAGGTCTCATAGCTCTTTCCCGAAAGGGAGAAAGTATGGCTACCGTTGAAATCCTCTAAGGTAAATGTGCACCAGGGGCGGTTTCCTGTACGAGTATATTTGACCTGCACATCGGTCACAAGACCTCCTACCGTAAATTCTATGTTCCGGAGTTTGGGATCCCTTGAGAGATTATCCTCTATATTGCGCACCTCGCTGAGTTCAACTGTCACTAAGTTATCAAATTCAAATCTGAATTTATCCAACGGATGGGAAGAGATATACATACCCACAAGCTCTTTCTCCTTTTTTAGAAGCTCTATCTCATCATATTCCTGAAGAGGCGGGATCTCGGGACGCACCGGCTTCATCTCTTCAATATCTCCGAAGAGTCCACCTTGCATTACACTATCGTTCTGATATTTATAAGTGTATTTCAGAAGTTCGTCAATAAATGACTCCTCCTTGTTGTTGTAAAGAAAATATTGTGTCCGGTGCATATCACTGAAGGAGTCAAACGAGCCCGAATAGATGAGACACTCTATAACCCTGCGATTGACCACACCGGAGGGAAGTCTTTCTACGAAGTCGAAAATATCGGTAAATGCGCCTCCACGCTCTCTTTCCTCGATAATCGCATCGATGACATTGGTTCCAACACCTTTAATACCGGCCATCCCAAAACGGATATTGCCCTTTTTGTTGACGGTAAATGTAGTGCGACTCTCGTTAATGTCAGGCCCAAGGACCTCTATCTTCATCCTTTTACAGTCATCCATCAACTTGGTGATTTCCTCAATATCGTTGAGGTTTTTGCTGAGGTTGGCGGCAAGGAACTGGGCAGGATAGTGTGCTTTAAGATATCCGGTCTGGTAACCCAGCCAGGCGTAACAGGTGGCGTGTGACTTGTTGAATGCATACTCTGCAAAACTCTTCCAGTCCTTCCAGATCTTTTCCAAAATCTCTTGCGGGTGACCTTTGGCCAGACCTCCCTCCATAAACTGGTCGTTGAGTTTCTCCATCACGCTGAGCTGTTTTTTGCCCATAGCCTTGCGGAGGGTGTCGGCCATGCCGGGAGTAAATCCGGCAAGCTCCTGTGAAAGTCGCATCACCTGTTCCTGATATACCGTGATACCGTAAGTGTCATCAAGATACTCCTCCATCTCCTTCAGGTCGTATGTTATCTCCTGTTTTCCATGTTTACGGGCAACAAAATCGGGGATGTATTCCATAGGACCGGGGCGGTAGAGGGCATTCATAGCAATCAGGTCCTCAAAACGGGTAGGATGGAGTTCCCGAAGCCATTTTTTCATACCGTCTGACTCAAACTGGAAGACTGCCGTAGTATTGCCCTTACTGAAAAGCTTGTATGTAAGGGGATCATCTATGGGAATGGCTTCGATGTCAAAAGGCTCGTGGCCGCTCTCAACAATGTTGGACATCGTCTCCTTGATAATGGAAAGAGTCTTCAGGCCGAGAAAGTCCATCTTGAGCATACCTACCTGCTCGATATAAGAGCCTTCGTACTGAGAAACCCATATTTTCTCTTTGCTGTCCTTATCCTCCTCTACTGTTATGGGAATAATATTGGTAAGGTCTTCGCGGCCTATGATAAGGGCACAGGCGTGAACTCCGGTCTGGCGAATACTGCCTTCAAGCTGTTGAGCATATTTAATCGTATTGCTCAGATTTTTGTCATCCGAATCGAGGGCATCTTTGAAGTCCTGTATTCTCTCCACACAAAGTTTTACAGACGGAGGCACTTCTACCTTGATCAACGACGTCGAATCAGTTTTATCGTAAGCATCTATTTCAAATGACCTGGGAACAAGTTTGCTCAGACGATCGGCCTCCTGAAGAGGTACCTGTTCGATACGCGCAACATCCCTGATGGCACTTTTGGTTGCCATTGTACCGAATGTGATCACATGGGCAACATGATCTTTGCCATATTTGTTCTCAACGTATTCGAATACCTTGGAACGTCCTTCGTCGTCAAAGTCGATATCTATATCGGGCATTGAAATACGATCAGGATTTAAAAAACGCTCAAACAGGAGATCATATTTGATGGGGTCTATATTGGTGATCTTAAGACAGTATGCCACTACGGATCCTGCTGCCGAACCTCGTCCGGGGCCTACGGAAACACCCATGTTACGCGCAGCCGCAATGAAATCCTGGACGATGAGAAAATAATCGGGAAATCCCATCTTTTGAATAGTTTCCAGCTCGAAATCTATCCTGTCGCGTATGTTTTGAGGAATCTCTTTTCCATAACGGATTTCCGCACCTTTATAGGTAAGGTATCTCAGATATTCGTTCGAATCTTTATACTCTTCCGGAATTGGGAAATGGGGCAGTATCGGATCTGAGTCAATGGAATAGAGTTCGACTTTGTCGGCAACTTCAAGAGTATTGGACAACACCTCCGGATGGTCTGGAAATAGAGCCGCCATCTCCTCTTTACTTTTGAAATACTCCTGTTGGGTATAACGCAGTCTGTCAGGGTCATCAACATTGTTGTTGAATGTGAGGCAAATCAGACGGTCATGAGCCGGACCATCTTCCTTATCCACAAAATGGACATCATTGGTGGCAATCACCTTGATGTCGTGCTTTTTTGCCAGTTCATAAAGAGACTCGTTCACAATCTGCTGTTTTTCGAATGTCTCCTTCGGGGCGAGAGGCACATCAGTGGGATGGCTTTGGACCTCCAGATAATAGTCTTCGCCAAAAATGGATTTGTACCAAAGCACAGCCTCTTCAGCTGCCTCCATATTCCCTTCCATGATGCGTCTGGGTACTTCACCTCCGAGACAGGCAGAGGAGCAAATCAATCCCTCGTGATATTTTTCGATCAGTTCCCTGTCAATTCTCGGATGAAAATAAAATCCCTCTATATTTCCCAGCGAGCAGAGTTTGACCAGATTATGATATCCGGTAATATTTTTAGCCAAAAGAATCAGGTGATAAGCCTTCTGATCAATTTTTCCGCGGCGGGTATGTCTGTCCTCCAGTGCCACATAGACCTCGCATCCAACGATAGGCTTTACACCGGGATAATCGGCAGCCACCCTCAGGAACTCCTTGACGCCATACATATAACCGTGATCGGTTAGAGCAAGAGCAGGCTGTCCATACTTGTGCGCCTTTTGGAAAAGGGACTTGATGGGAGAGGCTCCGTCTAGAATGGAGTATTGCGAGTGGACGTGGAGGTGGACAAATGACATTACAAAGGGTTTCTTTTAGTTTATATCTTTATTAGTGAGCGACCCGTCATAATCTCAGGCTGAGGAATTCCCATCAGTTTGAGCATGGTAGGCGCAATATCGGCCAGTATGCCGTCGCTGACCTCTTTTACATCATCATCTACCACTATAAAGGGCACCTTGTTGAGTGAATGAGCTGTATTGGGAGTACCGTCTTC
Source organism: Bacteroidales bacterium (assembly GCA_012511975.1). Taxonomy (GTDB): domain Bacteria; phylum Bacteroidota; class Bacteroidia; order Bacteroidales; family UBA932; genus Cacconaster. Next base: position 5,442 of record JAAZEZ010000037.1, read on the forward strand.
ATTGACGGCATTGTCGGCATTGCCGTGGTCTGAAGTGATAAGAACCGAATATCCGGCCTTACGTGCCGCTCTGACAACCTCGCCCACACAGAAATCTACAGTCCTTACCGCCTTTAGGATGGCATCATAGACACCTGTATGTCCCACCATATCTCCATTGGCGAAGTTGAGTATCACCATATCGTGTTTGCCTGTGGCAAGTTCGGCTACGAGCGCATCCTTTACCTCCGGTGCACTCATTTCCGGCTTTAGATCGTATGTTGCCACTTTCGGGGAATTGATCAATATGCGATCTTCTCCGGCAAATTCTTTTTCGCGCCCGCCATTGAAGAAAAAGGTTACGTGTGCATATTTTTCCGTTTCAGCAATGCGGAGTTGTTTCTTGCCGAGAGAGGAAACTACCTCTCCGATAGTCCGGGGCACATTTTCCTTATCAAAAAGGATATGAAGTCCCTTAAATTTATCATCATAAGGGGTCAGAGTGCAATAGTAGAGAGGAATGGTATGCATTCCTGCCTCAGGCATATCGGCCTGGGTGAGGACGTATGTTATTTCACGGGCACGGTCATTCCTGAAATTAAAGAAGATGACAGCATCTCCCTCCTCTATGGTGGCCACGGGAGCACCGTTTTCCCCAACAATGGAGATCGGCTTGATGAATTCATCGGTAACTTCCTCCCTGTATGACTCCTCGATGGCTTCCACCGAAGAATGTGCCTTGCGACCTTTGCCACTGACAAGAAGATCATAGGCCTCTTTGATACGCTCCCATCTCTTGTCCCTGTCCATAGCATAATAACGGCCCACTACGGAGGCTATCTTTCCCGTTGTACGAGAAAGAACCTCTTCCAGTTCGGCCACATAGCCTTTTCCGCTTCTGGGGTCGGTATCACGGCCATCCATAAAACAGTGCACGAATACTTTTTTCAAATCCGCATTGGCCGCTTCGCGTAAGAATTCATAGAGATGATTGAGAGAACTGTGCACTCCGCCATGCGAACAAAGTCCCATGAAATGGAGCTGCTTACCCGATTTTTTCACATATTCATAAGCCGCCGCAATCTCCTTGTTGGACATCAGAGCATGCTCACGACAAGCTATATTGATCTTCACAAGGTCTTGATATACCACACGACCGGCTCCTATATTTAGGTGTCCCACCTCGGAATTTCCCATCTGCCCATCGGGAAGACCTACATCCTCACCACTCGCGCTCAGCTGCGAAAAAGGATATTTTGCTTTCAGAGCATCAATTTCCGGTGTTCCGGCTGTATATATAGCATTAGAGTGATCTTGACGCCCTTCTCCCCAGCCATCCATTATTATCAAGAGTACTTTTTTATTCATTATCTATTCTATTTTTACTAAATTTGTTACAATATTTTGTCCGATCGGACGAATGTACAAAGTTACGAATTATGGCAACAAAGAGAAAGAAAAATGATTTCAGCGGGAGCAAATCTTCCAAAAGAGGTAAAAAGAACGCAAGAAAAATTCAGGATCCGGTAAAAGCATCCGACAGGCGAAGCAAAAGCAAAGTCGAGGCTGAAGGCATAATCAATCTCACCAGAGACGGATTCGGATTTGTTACTGTAGCAGATATACCCAATGATATATTCATCCACATCAGCAAGATGCGCGGCGCTCTGCATGGAGACCGCGTCAAAATCCTTATTCCCAAAAACATAGACCCAAGAGCACGCAGGATAGAAGGCGAAGTAAAACACATAATTGAGCGCTCACGCAAACCTCATATCGGAGTGCTGCACATAGTCGGAAAACAGGTTTGGGCTATAGTGGAGAGTCGCAATATGCCCTACGACATCCGCATCCCTGTAGATAGCCTCGATGACCTGCCGGAAATGGGCGGCATCAAGGCAGCCAAAGGAATAAAGGTGGCTGTGCTGGTGACCGACTGGCCGCGCCGCAGTCCGGAGCCTCTCGGCAAAATAGTGGATGTCCTTGGAGTCCCCGGAGAAAATGATACCGAGATGCACTCCATCCTTGCGCAATACAATCTCCCCTACCGCTTCGAACCGGAGGTAGAGAGTGCGGCCAACGCTATTTCAGATGTAATAACCGCCGATGAGATCTCCAAACGGTGGGACTACCGCTCCGTCACCACCTTTACCATTGACCCTTCGGATGCCAAAGACTTTGACGACGCACTCTCGATAAGAGAGCTGGAAAAAGGGATCTGGGAGGTAGGAATTCACATCGCGGATGTTACTCATTACGTTACACCCGATACTCCGGTGGACAAAGAGGCCTTCAATCGTGCCACCTCAGTCTATCTGGTGGACAGGACCATACCGATGCTCCCGGAAAAAATCTCCAACAATCTCTGTTCACTCCGTCCAAATGAGGATAAACTCTGCTACTCGGTCATCTTTAAAATTGACGACGACGCAAAGGTACTGGATGCCAAATTCGGACGCACCATCATCAACTCCGACCACAGATTCGATTACGAGCAGGTGCAGGAGATCATCAAGGATATGCACGGACCTCTCTGCAAAGAGATACTCAAACTCCACTCCATCGCCACAATTCTCCGCAGGAAACGCTTCGAACACGGTGCCATCAAGTTTGAACGGCCGGAAATGAAAGTAATCGTGGATAAAGAGGGCAAGCCGCTGGGTGTATGCCGCCAGGAATCAGTCGAGAGCAACTGGCTTATTGAAGAATTTATGTTGCTGGCAAACCGCTATGTGGCTCATCAGGTAGCCAGAAAATGCAAATCGGTAAATCCCACTTTTGTTTACCGTGTGCACGACAACCCCAATCCGGACAAACTCCAGGAGCTGCGCCGCTTTGCAAAGAATTTCGGTCACACTCTGGGCGATACCGACAACCCTAAAAACATAGCGAGAAGCCTCAACAATCTTATAACCGGCATAAAAGATAAGCCTGAAGAGAATGCCATCGAGATGATGGCACTCCGCTCTATGTCACGTGCCGTCTATTCCACCGATAATATCGGCCACTATGGTCTGGCATTCCAGTTCTATACCCATTTTACCTCTCCCATCAGACGCTATCCCGATATGATGGTACACCGTTTGCTGACAAAATATCTCAACGGAGCCAAATCTCAGGACAAAGCCTATTACGAAGAGAATTGTAAATATTGCTCCGAGAGAGAACAGCTGGCTACCGATGCCGAGCGCGCCAGCATCAAGCTTAAACTTGTCGAATTTATGCAGGACAAGATCGGACAGGAGTTTGAAGGTACGGTTTCCGGTCTCACAGAGTGGGGTATGTATGTGGAAATCGAGCCCACCAAGATTGAGGGCATGGTCTCGTTGAGGGAGTTTACCAAGGACTACCTGGTCTTTGATGAGGAAAAATACCTGATTGTCGCCAAGGCTTCCGGCCGAAAATTCACCCTCGGAGACAAAGTCAAAGTGCGCGTCCTCCGCGCAAATCTCGAACAGAAGCTTATTGATTATGAATTGATTTGGGAGGAAACATGAATAGCACCTGAGGTCTCTCTTTTTTAAGCATTCTGTTCAGTTCACGCTCTTTGCCGTTGCAAAGAGAGTTTAGCAGGGCGTGAAATTGGGGTCCGTGGTTTTTATGAATCAAATGACACAATTCGTGAATAATAACAAAGTCGGCGAGCTCCGGAGGGAGTCGCATAAGGTGGATGTTGAGGCTGATATTTCCCGATTTCGAGCAGCTGCCCCAGTTTGTGCGATTATTTCTTACCGTCATTTTACCGGGTTTAAAACCAAATTTGGCTGCAAGCAGCTCAACTCGCTGCGGAAGATATTTTTTGGCTTCAGAGCGGATTATCTTTAAAATAGCCTCTTCTGATATAATACCATCTACTGAAGCTCTTTTGAGCCTATCGTATGGAATCTCTCCGGTAATCAATTTAAGGGGTTGGTAAGGAGCGATCCGTACTGCCTCCTCCTTCCTCTTTTTGCTCTGTTTTAGAAGTGTGGCCGCTATCCACTCCTCTTTCTCCTCAACAAAAGCGATTGCCCTCGAATAGCTGACGAGCCATGGCACAGTTACCGAAATCCCGTTTATCGGGTGTACAGCCAGCCTCACTATTCTCGACAGCCGGCTTTTTCTTATAATAATCTCACCAAGCCTCGGATGGATATATGTGTTTGACTTCACTCTGCACCCAGTAACTCGCAACTCGCATCCCGCACCACTACACACTACAGACTATTAAATACTCCCGCGAACAGCATCACGCCGGAGGATTTTTCCACTATGGCATACACGAAGGGATGGTCTGCAAAAAATTCAATCGCCTTATCAGGTTGACCAGGTATTGAGGTCACTCCAATCATCACCGCTGTAACTGCTGCAGCCTCTGTACCCCATTCAGTTACATTTATACGAGCCTTTTGAAGAACCGACTCGATAAAGAAATTATTTATGCCGGAATGAGAAAGCAATTTGTCAAATTGGGCCTTATTAGGTATAAAAGCACGACGAATGCCTAATGCTTGTAACATCTCATTGAGGTTGTATTTATCCTCTATCTCAAACCTGGGGAACCGAAGCTGTACAAGAGCATCATTCGACATTGATGCTAAGGCCTCCGACCAACTCTTCTGAGTGAGGGATGAGAGCAGGCTCTCTATACCATTACCGCCCTTTATGTCGGGCAAAATGACATACATGGCAAACTTACCGTGTGCATAAGGAAGTTCCACGATACTATTTTTCCCAATCTTCCCATAACGGAAATTCCTGGAAGCAACCATATAATCGACCTTTCTTGTTCCTCCTCCATCCAGGTAGAAGGGTTTGGATTTCTCAATATCGTCACTGTTAAACATAGGTTTTCCTGACTCTTCGCTCCATTTTGCCTTGAAATAAAGTGCATTCAGTATTGCAGCGGCAAAATTATCGCTAATATCACTTTCTTCGAGAAAAGGATAGATAAATCCGTTGGTGCTGCGATGTGCCCATTCGTTGATTCGGTCAACAACAACCTTGGGATTTGTAGCATCCACATACTCCACAGGTGCATAGTAAACCTTTTCTGCAATATTGCGAAAAGCATCCTGAACACGGAATTCTTTATTTCCAATCACCGCAACAGTAAACTTTACTTCGACAGAATCATCGTGCGCTGGCAACTGATTAAGAAAAAGGTTACAATACTCATTCAGGGTATCTTGGTCTTCTCCATAGCCCAATGTGCTGATAATCTCCGAAGCTGTCTCACCGCTGGCGCCGTTTGCCGAAATTGCAAGGGCATATTGTAAACTTAGCGGAGAAAAAATAATACTTTCGTTTTCCTGCTTATACAAAAGCTTCAGGCTATTTATCGCAAAAGCATTGCCGGCACCTACATAGGTTTTTTGCTCTTCACTCAATGTCACTTTGGATATAGGATCTTTCGGGGAGGGAGAAATGATGTCAATGGGGTCTTTTACCCTCGGAACACCGTTTTTTTCACATGCTGCCAGACTAAGAGCAGCAATAAAGAAAACTAATAAAATTTTTATCCGTTTCATAACTTATAGTGTTATTGAGATTTTTAAATATAATGATTGCTATCTAATTACATTTACGCAGTGACTTACCAAATACTTCCATCACTGATAAAAATTTCAACTGTTTTATAACTAAAAAGCATTAAATGATAGCTTACCGCATAACCCGCACCCCATTCTAGAAAAGTCCGAACAGACGGGCGTCAATCCGATTGGTAATTGAAGCAAAATCTTCAGGCCTGTTTTCAAAATCGAGATTATCGGCATCAATGATCAGCACCTTACCCGAATATTCCGATATCCATTTCTCATAGCGTTCATTGAGACCGCCGAGATACTCCAGACTCATACTCTGCTCGTAGTCACGTCCGCGTTTCTGAATCCGACTCACCAAATGAGGAATTGAGGATTTTAGATAAATAAGTAAATCCGGCACCTTGATCATCTTTATCATTACCCCGAAAAGGTCCATATAAGCATCGAAATCACGTTGAGAAAGATTGCCCATATCTTTGTTGTTGGCCACAAAAACATACACTCCTTCAAATATGGTTCTATCCTGAATTATGACTTCGTCACTATTTGCTATCTCCATCAGATCCTTTATCCTCTGGGTGAGAAAATAGACTTCTAGATTGAATGACCAACGCGGAATATCCTTGTAATAATCTTCAAGGTAGGGATTGTAGGTGACAGCTTCATATTTGGGCGTCCAGCCATAATGCTGCGCCAGCATTCGGGTAAGAGTGGTCTTACCGCTTCCAATATTTCCCGCTATACCTATATGCATTGTTCCTGTTTTTGAAACTACAAGATAGCACTATTTTTTGAATAATCCGTATAGGGCACTGCCGGAACCCGACATAGAAGCATATACTGCACCTCTGGCATAGAGAGCCTCTTTTTCTGCTGCAAGGCCTGGATATTTGAGGAAAAGCGACTCCTCGAAATCATTTTTGAGAAGACCCCGCCATTCTTCCACAGGTCTTTTAATGATCTCCAAAATCGACTCCACAGGCTTGCGTGGAGTTACTCCGGCATAGGCCTCTTTTGTGGAGATAAATATATCCGGAGTTACCAATTCAATACGGTAGTCATCAAGCGATATGTCCACAGGAGAAAGAACCTCCCCACGACCGGTAGCATACATCGGACGGTTGTAAATGAAAAAGGGACAATCACTGCCAAGCGAAGCGGCATGACCGGCCAGCACTTCATCATTTAAGTCGAGCGAAAACATCCTGTTGAGCAGAATCAGTGTGGCTGCTGCATCGGAAGAACCGCCGCCCAGACCGGCACCTACAGGAATTTTTTTATAAAGATGGATGGCCACAGGCGGTATATCGTAAATCTTTGCCATCAGATGATATGCCTTTGCACAAAGGTTATCCATCGGATCTCCGTCAAGAGCTGGTCCGTACAGGTGCATTGAAAATTTTTCGGCATAGAGCACCTCCAGAATATCACAACACTCCGGACACGGCACAAAGAGAGTCTCGATATTGTGAAAACCGTCAGGACGTTTCTCTATGATATCGAGACCCAGATTGATTTTCGCATTCGGAAAAAATATCATCTTATCTCTATAAAAGTTCTTTCGCTAACTGCACTTGGAATAGCCGCATTCGAGACATACCAGACAACCCTCCTGATAGACCAGGTTTCTACTGGTACAATTGCTACACTTTTGGCCGGTCTCATCGCGGGTGCCATCGGGAATATAACGTTTAAGTGCTCTCTCTACTCCATTTTTCCAGGTGTTGATAGATTCACTGTCAAGTTCGAGTCCCTGTACGAGATTGAGGATATCGACGATGGGCATACCATTGCGGATAACACCCGATATGAGCTTGGCGTAGTTCCAAAACTCTTTGTTGAACATATGAGAGATACCTCCAAGTACACTCGGATAACCAAGACCGTCAACATAGTGAAAATCATACCTGGACTTACCGCTCTTGAGATCCTTTTCCTTGACAATCCAACCCTTTTCAATGGATCTGGGAATGACACGGGTATCTTCGTCTACAATACCGGTGAAAATCTCATAAGGCTTTCCGTCTAACTTGCCTACAAAAGCAATCCATCTCTCCGATCTGTTGCGGAAGCGGATGATATCGGCCTCAAGTGTCTGAGGACGCTTTTTAGGTTTGAGTACAGGCGTATCCTTGCTTGTTGAGACAAGCACACCGGAACGGCTGCCTTCACGATAGACGGTCATACCCTTACACCCCGATTTCCAGGCGGTCTTGTAAACCTCCGCAACAGCCTCCTCGGTGATATCTTCGGGAAGATTGACAGTAACGCTGATGGAGTGATCCACCCATTTCTGGATTTCACCCTGCATCTTTACCTTTGATACCCAGTCAATGTCATTGGCTGTAGCCTTGTAATAAGGGGACTTTTTGAGGAGATCCTCGAGTTCTTCTTCACTCATTCCTATTACCTGATCTCTCTCGTAACCATTTATCATTGCCCATGTAAGGAATTTATGATGGAACACGAAATACTCTTCAAAACAGTCACCCATGTCATCGGTATATGTTACTTTGACATTTTGATCATTGGGATTGACCTTTTTGCGACGGAGATAGAAGGGCCTGAATACAGGCTCGATGCCTGAGGAAGTCTGTGTCATCAGGCTGGTGGTGCCGGTGGGGGCAATGGTCAGCATGGAAATGTTGCGGCGACCTGATTTGACCATACGTTGATAAAGGTCGGGATCTTCGGTCTTGATACGGATGATCATAGGGTTGTTAATCTCTTTCGACGCATCGTATATGGGGAATGCTCCGCGCTCCTCAGCCATTATCACTGAAGATCTGTATGCTTCTACTGCAAGTGTTTTCTGTACCTGAACAGCAAACTCTATAGCCTCTTTAGAGCCGTAAGTGAGTCCCAAAGCTGCCAGCATGTCTCCTTCGGCGGTAATACCAAGACCGGTTCTGCGTCCTCCCAGTGATTTTTTGCGGATTTTCTCCCAAAGTTCATACTCTGTCCTCTTTACATAATCATCCTCGGGATCAGCCTTGATTTTGGCCATTATAAGGTCAATTTTTTCCATTTCGAGGTCAATCAGGTCATCCATCAGGCGCATCGCCTTGGCGCAATGATCTTTGAAACGATCGAAGTTGAATGTAGCCCTGGAAGTAAATGGATTATCTACATATGAGTAGAGGTTGATGGCAATCAGACGACAGGAGTCATAAGGACATAGGGGAATCTCACCGCATGGATTGGTGCTGACAGTCCTGTAACCCTTATCGGCATAGCAATCAGCCACGGATTCCCTGAGAATGGTATCCCAGAAAAGAACACCCGGTTCGGCGCTCTTCCAAGCGTTATGGATAATCTTTTTCCAAAGCGCGGAAGCATCTATTTCCTGGGTAATCTTGGGCTTGTCACTATAAACGGGATATTGCTGCATATATGTATTGCCCGAAAGGGCTGCACGCATAAACTCGTCATCTATCTTGACGGACACATTGGCTCCCGTCACTTTTCCCTGCTCCATCTTTGCATCAATAAAATTCTCCGCATCGGGATGCTTGATGGAAATTGTGAGCATCAGCGCACCTCTGCGGCCATCCTGCGCCACTTCGCGGGTAGAGTTGGAATATCTCTCCATAAAGGGAACTACGCCTGTCGATGTAAGAGCGCTGTTGAGTACAGCGCTGCCGGTAGGTCTGATATGAGAAAGGTCGTGCCCCACACCACCTCTGCGTTTCATCAGCTGTACCTGCTCTTCGTCAATCATCATGATACCACCGTATGAATCGGCAGGACGCTCGTGACCTATCACAAAGCAATTGGAGAGCGAAGCCACCTGATGTTCATTTCCGATACCGGTCATCGGACCTCCCTGAGGAATGACATATTTGAAATCCTTGAGCAACTCAAAAATCTCCGACATCTTCATCGGATTGGGATACTTCTTCTCTATTCTGGCAAACTCCGACGCCAACCGTTTGTGCATATCGTTGGGAGATTTTTCATATATATTGCCGAATGAGTCTTTCAAGGCATATTTGTTGACCCATACATTGGCGGCCAGTTCGTCGCCCTTAAAATAAATCTTACTCGCAGCAAGAGCTTCATCAAAAGAGTACTTCATGATTGACATTTGTGGTATTTAGGCAAGTTAAAAGGGGCCGAAACCCCCCTGACATTATTCCGGGGCCAATAATGCCTGTTTACATATGTAAATTCCGGTACGCAAGTTACAGCAAAATGCATAGGTCTTTCTAATAATATCAACAGAGTTATCAACAAAGTTATCAATAATTTTAACAAAACCTTATCATTCTTACTGTTACATTACTATTACACTTTTTTTACATTACTGTTACACTATTTTTTGTATTTTTGTGAAAATTCCAAAATCCAATGGGCACAACACGTACTGAAATCTCAACCATCGGAAAAGAAAACCTCATAGACCGTCTTTTCGAAAACACCGGATATTTTAATGAACGAACTATAAAACTCTCTGAAAAGGGCGAGTGCTGCACTTCACATAAAATTCTTTTGGAGGGGATTAATTTCGACCTGGTCTATACCCCTCTCAAACATCTCGGATACAAAGCTGCTCTATGCGCATTAGGAGAAATCTATGCTCTACTGCGCCAGCCGGTCTCACTCTCACTCAATCTCGGGCTCTCAAACCGCTTCTGCGTGGAAGATGTAACCAATTTGTGGTCGGGCTTCGTAGCCGCAGCTAAAGAACATTCTATAAAACATCTCTCCCTGGAGCTCAACCCTTCGCTCACAGGACTATGTATAAGCGTTTCCGCCGCAGGCGTCCAGAAAAAGGGCATCATGGCTAAAGTGCCGGCACCTAAAAACATGGACCTGATCTGTCTTACGGGAAATGTTGGTGCCGCATATATGGGACTTCACGTACTCCAACGGGAAAAAGTCTCCTTCATCAAAGAAAGCTCTCAGCAACCCGATCTCTCAAAATACAAACATATCCTGGCC